>JAGLSE010000123.1 GCA_023135905.1 Candidatus Omnitrophota bacterium | reverse complement strand
GATTTTCTATTTGACCCAGCCTGTGCGCAGGAATGACATAAGGGGGAACAAGAATGACACAAAGCTATAGGCTATTAGCTATCGGCAACTAAATTTCATTGACAATGAATGAAATTTGGTTTATATTTAAGTTAGTTAATAATTAACTTGGTTAAGTAAATAGGAGTTGCTCATGTCGGATAAATTATCTATATCAAGTTTTTCTGAAGAATTAATATCAACTATTCCCTTTATCGCGCGCTATGTCGGATTAGCGCTCAACCGTCAATCAGATCCTTTAACCAAAGGGCAGATGACTTTGCCGCAGTTTCTTACTCTTGATTTATTAAATTCTAATAAGACTTTAATGATGAAGGATATTGCCGGAGCTTTATATGTTAGTTTGCCGGCTGCTACCGGAATGGTTAAACGCTTAGTGGGTATGAAGATGGTAAAAAGAGTTTATGATAAGAATGATCGGCGGGTAGTATTTATTTCTTTGACTGAATCAGGTATAAAGATTATAGTAAGAGCTAAATTGGCCCGAAAAAAAATAATTGAAGAAATGTTTGGTAATTTGAGTGATAAGGAAAGAAAAATTTATTTAAAGATTATTCAAAAAATAAAAAATAATTTGTATGAAAAGAAATAGGTTTGATTTTATTTTTTTAGGTATTATTTTTTTTATTGCGACGGTTTTTGTAATAAATACTAGAGATTTCTTTTCTATAAAAAATGCTTTTTCTTATGAAAAAAAATCCGGTTCCTCTGAGATAAATGAGTTTCTTCCTCAAGAATCAAATATTCAAGATGATGAAAGTTTAAATTTTTCTCTTCGCGATGTAATTGAATTAGCCCTCCAGGATTCTCTTGATATTCAAATTGCAAAATTTAATGTTTATATTAGCCGGACTTCTCTTAATGATGCGGTGTCTATTTTTGATTCGTTTTTGAATTTATCTACAGATTTTACTAAAAATAAAAAAATGTCAGCAAGCATTTCTTCCGGTAATGAAAATATCGAGAAGAATTATTCGATGGGAATTGAGAAGAAAACTTCTACCGGAACAAATATTTCTTTTGATTTAACAGAAAGTAAAAACAAGAGTGATAGCGGTTTAAATACTTTGAATCCTTACCATGAATCTTTGGGTGAAATTTCTATAGTGCAGTCTTTGGGAAAGAATTTTTTTGGGGTTGCTGATCGTTCAAAAATTAAAGTAACTAAAATTGATATTGAGAATTCTGAGTTTACGTCTTTAGACGATATTGAGGATGTGTTATACAAGGTTGAAAAGGCCTATTGGAAATTAGTGTTAATGAGTGAAAAGCTTTTTATTCAGGAGGATATGCTGGCCGAGGGGCAGAAACTTTATGAAATATATAAGGATAAGCATTCTCTCGGGTTAGCTGAGTTAACTGATTTGTTGGCGATTGAGGCTTTAATCTATGCTTATCAGAGTAATGTGGATATAGCTAATTTAGAAAGAGTAACCGCCAAAAATGATTTATTGTTTTTAATAAATAATAGTGATTTTAGGAAAAATATTAATGTTAAAGATGATTTGGCTTGTTTAGTTAATAAAGTTGATTTGGATCATGCGTTAATAAAAGCTGTGAATTCACGTCGTGATTATAAAAGAATTAAAAACATTCTAAAGAAAAATGATATTGAGATAGTTGTTAAAAAGAATGCTTTATGGCCGGAAATTGATTTAGAGGCTTCTTTAACTAAAAACAATATTGATTCTAAGTTTCGCAGTTCCTGGGAAGAGTTGGGTGAGAGAAATAATGATGAATTGTTTTTTAAATTAACGGTAAAAGTGCCTTTAGAAAATAATAAGGCTAAAGCTGATTTGGATAAAATAAATTTTCAAAAAAGCCGGGCTTTAATTGATTTTAAACGAATTGAGATTGATATTCTGCAGGATATCAATAATAAAGTTAATCGTGTTAATACTATGGAAAATCAAGTTAATTTGTTTAAATCGATTGTTGCTGTGCATAAGAAAAAGTTGGATATTGAAATAAAACGGTTAAATTCCGGGCGGTCTAATTCCGATACTCTTATAAGATATGAAGAAGACCTTTTAAATGCCAGATTATCTTTAGCTAACAGTTTGTTTAATTACCGTATTAGCAATTTGGATTTAGAGTTAGCACAAAATTTACTTTTAGATAAGTATTGGGACGAGACGCTATAAGAGTCAGTTCTTAGTACTTAGCTCATGAGTACTTAGTTTTTAGAGAAGAGAAGAGAAGAGAAGAGAAGAGAAGAGAAAAGAAAAAGATAAGTAAAAAGCTGAAGAAAGTTTAACGGGTTTCAGGTTGACGAGTTGGCGGGTAATGAAGAAGTACTTTCAGCCAGGGGCTGTGCCTACATTCAGGCAGGGATCAGCCTTCGGCTGAAGCTTAGAGCACTTAGTACTTAAAGGGGGAATCATACGAAGGCAAAATAGCTCGTAGCTGATAGGGTAAAGAGGAAGCGTTAATTGGTGGGATACATTAGATACACACTGATAAAAAATGATACACACAGATGAATTTAGTGAGCTGATTGCTATAGAGAGAATCTGTTGGAAGTCAGAAAAAGGGGAGAAGGGAGCAGGAATGACAAAGGGGGGCAGGAATGAAAGCAGGAATGAAAAAGGGGAAAATTATACTCTACATCCATTTCATCCTGGCGGATGTCAGAGACCTTGCCGTTAGGCAGGCCGGGATTTCAAAAAGGAAGTTTTAATATGAAAATATCAGAGTTTTCGGTAAAAAATTCTCTTTTAATAAATCTTATATCAGTATTTATATTAATAGCCGGGATATATACGTTATTTGTATACAAAATTAGACGAGAAGCTTTTCCTGAAGTTTCTTATGATATGGTTGTTGTAAATACTATTTATCCCGGAAGTCCTCCTGAAGAAGTAGAAAAATTAGTTACTATCCCTATAGAAAAAGAATTAAAAGGTGTTGACGGTATTGAAGAGATGACCTCAACTTCAATAGATAATCAGTCTAATATTCTGATTAAAATAAGTCAGGATGTTAAAGATAAGGATAAAGTTGTTGATGATATCCAGAAGTCTGTAGATAGAGTTCGGAATTTACCTAAAGAAGTTGATGATGACCCTGTAGTAACTGAGATTACTTCCGGAGAAATTCCGGTTATTCAAGTGGCTCTAAGTGGTGAAATCGAAGAATCAAAATTGCAGGAGTATGTTGAAGATTTAGAAGATATTCTTGAGGATATAGAAGGAGTTTCTTCTGTTAATCGGAGAGGTTGGAGAAACCGAGAGGTTTGGGTTGAGGTTGATCCTATTAAAATGAAGGAATTATATTTAAGTTTAGAGGATATTATAGGAGCGTTGAAGAAAAAAAATATAAGTTTGCCAGGAGGGAAACTTCGAGGTAAAAAAGAGTTTAGTATTCGAACTACAGGCGAATTTTATACCAAAGAAGAGATAGAAGATGTGGTTATTCGGGCTAATGAGGTTGGTAATTGGTTGAGAATAAAAGATGTAGCTTTAGTAAGGTTTGCTTTTGAAGATGAAAATGTTATTAATAAAAGTTTTGGAACCCGGTCTATAAATCTTACAGTTGTTAAACGGGCAACCGGGGATGCAATAAAAATAGTTGAACAGGTAAAAAAATATACAACTAATTTTTTAAGTCAATCTGATTCGAAATTAGAGGTTTCCTATATAAATGATATTTCCTATTATGTTAACCGCAGGTTGGGAGTTCTTAAAAATAATGGAATTATAGGCATAGTTTTAATTTGTTTAGTGCTTATGGTTTTTTTAAACTTTCGTATTGCTTTATTGACTGCCTTAGGGCTGCCTATTGCTTTTTGCGCGACTTTGTCTGTAATGGCTCTTTTGGGTTTGAGCATTAATCTTATTACTATGTTTGGGTTGATAATAGTATTAGGTATGCTTGTTGATGATGGGATAATTGTCGCGGAAAATTGTTCCCGGTATTTAGAAATGGGTATGAACCCCAGAGAAGCCGCTATCAAAGGAACTGAGGAAGTGGTTAGTCCGGTAACAACAACCATTATTACCACAATAGCAGCTTTTAGCCCTTTGTTGTTTATGGAAGGGATGATAGGTAAATTTATTTGGGGTATTCCTTTAATAGTTATAATTGCTTTGAATGCTTCATTGTTTGAAGCTTTAGTCATTTTGCCGTCTCATTTTGCCGATTTTGTTAATTTTGGAGGAAAATTTAAATCTAAAAAAGATTTGCCCTGGTTTAAATCTTTACTCAATTTTTACACAAAAGTAGTTAATAAGGCTTTAGATAAACGTTATTTGGTAATCTTTGTTTTAGTAATAATTTTAATATTAACTTTTTTTCGCGCAAAATCAATGCCTTTTATTTTGTTTAGTTCGGATGAGGGAATTGAAGAATTTTTTGTTAGATTAGAAGCTCCGGTAGGAACTAATTTGTATACGACAAATGAATTGGCTGTTAGAGTAGAGAACATCATAAAGGAATTACCAAAAAAACAGTTAGATGCTTATACTACCACTATAGGTTCAATAGGCGCAGGATGGGAATTTGATCCTTATGGTAAAATGGGGAGTCATGTTGCTCAAATAACTGTTTATCTTACTCCTTTTACAATGAGGAAAACAAAAGTAAATGAAGTTATTGATAGTTTGAGAGATAAAGTTAAAGATGTTAAAGGGTTTGATAAAATATATTTTGAAAAAGAACATGCCGGTCCGCCTATAGGTAAAGCAATTGCTGTGCAGGTAAGAGGCGAAAAGTTCACTGTTTTAAATGAAATAGCTGAAAAAGTTTCAGTCTTTTTAAATGATATGAAAGGGGTCTCTGATGTTACCTCTGATTACGAGGTCGGTAGGGGTGAAATACGTGTTGTTATTGATGAAGATCAGGCTTCAAGAGCATATCTTTCTGTAGGTGAGATAGCCGCATCTATCCGTAATTCATTTAAAGGAGGAGTAGCGACATCTATTAAACCGGTTCAAGCAGAAGAGGATATTGATGTTATTGTGCGTTTTCCTGAGGATTATAGGAATAAAAGGGCATCTTTTGATAAGATTCTTGTACCTAATAAATTTGGGAATCTGATACCTCTAAATAAAATCGCGAATTTAGAAGATAAAGTTTCAATAACTGATATTAAACATTTAGACGGTAAAAGAGTGGTTACGGTAAGAGCTGATGTTGATAATAAAGAAATGACTTCTAGTAAAGCCAATTCATTGTTAGAAAAGGAATTTAAAGAGCTCATTAAAAATTATCCCGGGTACAGTATAAAATATGGCGGAGAACAACAAGAAAATGTCAAGTCTACCAGAAGTTTCATTAGGGCTTTTATTTTAGCTTTCTTATTGATATTTTTAATTTTAGCGGCAAATTTTAATTCTTTAATCCAGCCTTTAATAGTTATGATGGCAATTCCATTTGGGTTTATTGGTGTGATTTGGTCATTTTATTTTCATGGTCAGGTTTTAAGTTTTTTTATGTTTATGGGGTTTGTTGGTCTTATGGGGATAGTGGTTAATGATTCTATAGTTTTAGTTGATTTTATTAATACGCTCAGACGAAAAGGTGTAGAGAGAAAAGATTCTATTGTTCAAGCAGGACAACTTAGATTAAGACCGGTATTATTAACTACTATAACCACTGCTATTGGACTTACACCGACAGCTTATGGTATTTGGGGCGGAGACCCATTTCTAAAACCTATGGCTCTTACAATAGTCTGGGGTATTATTTGCGCGACTGCTTTGACATTAGTTGTCCTTCCTTGTATTTATGCGATTATTGATGATATTACCCTTAAATTAGCTGGGCATGCTACGGTTAAGAGAGATGTTTAGAGATGAAATATGCTTCACTGCTTTCAGAGAAATATCCGCCATTTCTTGGTGTGAAATAAGTTCTGCTAGGCAGAACGAAATTTACTTATTGTATTCGCGAAATAAATTGTTGAAGATAAAAACAATAGGGTAAGGGCTAAATGTTTTTTATAAATACTTTATTTAATGGATTACTGTCTGACTTGGAGGCAAGACCTTCGGCATACGCAGGAATGACAAAGGGAAAAGGAATTCATTCATTATGGAGGAGAAATAAATATGATTTTTTTGAAAAGTAAATTTAATTTCAAACGGTTAGTTATGCCCTTTTTTATTGTAGTGTTTTTAATGTCTATTTTTGTTGTTAGTTTGTCTAAAATTAGTTATGCAAAATCTGATAAAATAATTAGTGTTTTATATATTGGTAATAGTTTAACTTTTTATAATAATTTACCTTTGATGATAGCTAATTTAGCTGAATCTAATAATTATTCGATAGTTTATGAATCTCATGCGATTGGAGGAAGAGATTTGGCCGGTCATGCTTTTGATAAAAAGCTTTTAGAAAAGATAAAAAAACAATCATGGGATTTTGTTGTTCTTCAAGAACAAAGTCAACTCCCATCTTTTTCTCAAGAACAGGTTCAAAAGGACGTATATCCTTATGTTAAATTATTGAGTCAAAAAATTAAAGCAGCAAATAGTAAATCGACGGTTGTCTTATATCAGACTATGGCCAAAAGAAATGGTAATCCTGAAAACGCCCATATTATTCCAGAACTAAAAACTTATGAAGGAGTGCAAGATAGAATAAATGATAGTTATATGGTTATGGCTAAATCGAATAGGGCATTAATTGCTCCTGTGGGAAAAGTTTGGAAAGAAGTTCGTTCCCAAAATCGTTCAATTAATTTGTATTCTGATGATGTTCATCCTAATGTTGTAGGGAGCTATTTAGCTGCTTGTGTGTTTTATGCAACTTTTTTTCAAGAAACTCTTTCTGAATTATCTTATCCTCCACTAATAGATGAAAAAACTGCGAAATTGTTTCATGATATTGTGAATAAAATAGTTTTTGGTATATATCCTAAATGGGATTGGAGCAAATAAGTAAGATTCTTTATTGTCCTATACGCTACTTTCTACTTTGTAGTATAAAATAAGTTTAGTTTGCTCTAACCGTCGCTCATAGCACTCGCGTTAAAAATTGTCAAAAATAGAATGGGATATTAAGGAAATATTATAGAAAATAAATTGGTATTTAATATTGGTGCATTTATATTAGGTGTTGTTCTATTTATCCATGTATGCGCGTTACGTGGCTATTTTTATTCGCTAATTTGTTAACTATTAAATTCGATAACTTCTTTTTAAATTAAATTTGACTTCACTATGTATTTGGTATAATAAGAAAAAGGTAAGAGGAGAAGGAAAAAGTATTGAAGAAACTCTTAGCTCAAGGTACTTAGTACGAAAATAGTACTTAGCTGATAGCAAAAGAAAAAGAAGAAGAAAAAAGAGAAAGAAAAAGGTTAAAGGAAAAAGAAAAAAGATGGAGGTCGGAAAACGAAGACTGGAGAACGAAAAGAAAGTATAGGGAAAAAATAGTTTTTAATTAAATAAAATTATGAAAAAATATAAAATATTATGTGCGGTTTGTTTAGTTGTTTTTATCGGGGTGTTAGCCTATAAACTAATTTTTACTTATGTAAATGAAACTAAAATTTTAAAGCAGGTGGTTGCTCGGCTTGAGGCGGAATCACGTATTGCTGAAGTTTTGGTTACAAAAGTTAAGTATGATGAAAAAACAGGTAATATGTTTACAACTATTAAATTTTTAGAATATGATGTAAACCAAAACCCGCTTGATCCTATGTATTTCACATTCTCCGGAAATATAATTCAATTCCAGTCTTTAGTTATTAGATTTGATGATCGTTATATTAAGGTAAACGATAAATTAAAAGGTAAAAGTATTTTTATTTTTTGGAAAGTCTTTATGCTTGACGGTTCGAATACTCAGGAGTTTGAAATTTCTAAGATAAATGAAATACCTCAAGGGTATAAAATTGAAGGTAGCAATAACTATTTTGAAAAAAAACTTTGGGGAAATTTTTGGAATTACGCTTTAAATCCTAAAACTGCTAAAACAAAAGGCATAAAGAATGTTCAAATCGAAGCTCCTGGGACAATTTTTGTTCCGGGAATGTTGTATAGATTGAAGATAGAACATGATGGAGGTATACGTATTGAAACAATATCTTTACCGGAAATTTTAAAAGGTGAGGTTATTATTTAGAATTGAGAATACTTTAGATGCACAATGATAAAAAGCTTTTAGGAAAAAGAAGGAAGAAGAAGAAAGACAAAATGTTTGCGAGTTGGCGAGTTGACGGGTTGAAGAAGTGAAAGACAAGGAAAGGGAGAAGCCCAGAAGTCAGAGGTCAGAAAATCGGAGAACGGAGAACGAGAAATAAACGAGAGACGAGAGACGAATTGCTTCGCTCTGACGAGGGACGCAGGAAGAAAGAGGTCGGAGGGCAGGAGAAGGGAGAGACGTAAATAAAAAGCTCTTATCTTATAGTACTTGGGGAAGAAAAAAGTTGGGGAAATGCTTTAGATGCACACAGATAAAAAGCTTTTAGGAAAAAGAACAAGAGAAAAGTTATTTGCGGTTGAGGAACGGATATAAATCTAAATCCCCCTAGCCCCCTTTTTCTAAGGGGGGAAAATAAGAAAAGGGGGGAAAGAATAAAAAGGAGGTTATTATAATGAAAAAATTAGGTATTATATTCGCTTTTATTGTTTTTATTATTGGTGTTGTTGTTTTTGCGAGGAATATAATAGTGAAGAATGGCGTTTCTGTTGGTATAAAGGCTATTACCGGATTAAAATTAGAGATGGAAAGTTTAAAAATAGGGTTGGTGGATACTTCTATTGACATAAATAATTTAAAAATATTCAACCCCCAAGAGTATTCTGATAGGGTTATGTTAGATATGCCGGATATTTATATTGATTATAATTTAGGTGATTTTTTTAAAAAGAAGGTTCATCTTGAGGAAGTAAGATTAAATTTAAAAGAATTGGTTGTAATTAAAAATAAAAAAGGAGAACTAAATCTTAACGCTCTTAATGTTGTAAGTAATAAAAAAGAAGAAAAAACTGATAAAGATAGAAAGAAGAAAGAGATGCCGGAGCTTAAGATTGATTTATTGAAATTAAAAATTGGTAAGGTTATTTATAAGGATTATTCTAAGTTTAATGTCCCGTCGATAAAAGAATTTAATATAAATATTGACGAAACTTTTAAAGATGTTTTAAATGCAAAGGCTTTAGTAGAAATTATTTTAACTAAAGCTCTAATTAAATCGGGGATATCAGGGCTTATAAATCTTGATCTTGGCGATTTAACAAATGGAGCTTTAGGTGTAATTAAAGGAGGAACTGATTTACTTAAAGGTACAGCAAATATTACAACACAAGAGGTAGAAGCGTTAGGTAAAACAACTATTGATACGTTAAAAGATACAAGTGAAGGATTAAAAAAGTTGTTACCATTTGGTAAATGAAAATCGGTTTATCTATTAGCTATTACTAAGGAGAACTTATGGGTGAGAAAATAGTAAATTTCTTAACAAAAGATATTTGGCGGATAAAGCTGAGAGATCTTTCTCGGCCAAGGTCATTTTTTATAAAACAGCTGCGGATTATTATTTTAGCTTTACGCGAATTCGCGGAAGATAAATGTCAGCTGAGAGCTTCGGCTTTGACTTTTTATTCTTTATTATCTATTGTTCCTGTTGTTGCTATGGCTTTTGGTATAGCTAAAGGATTTGGATTTGAAAAAATTTTAGAAAAACAATTGTTAAGTAAAGTCAGCGGCCAGGAACAGGTGTTGACTCAAATATTTGATTTTGCTAAAACTCTTTTAGAAAACACTAAAGGCGGGCTTGTTGCCGGTATAGGAGTTGTTGTTCTATTTTGGACAGTAATAAAAGTTTTGACTAATATAGAACGTTCTTTTAATGATATTTGGGGGATAAAAAAAACCAGGCCACTCGGACGTAAATTCAGCGATTATTTGTCTGTAATGGTTATATGCCCTATACTTCTTATAGTGTCCAGCAGTATAACAGTGTTTATTACCACTCAAACTACAATGATTATTGATAAGTTTGTAGTTTTAGGTGTTGTGGCACCTTTTATATTTTTTGTTTTGAAAATCCTGCCGTACGGAATGATAGCTATTCTTTTTACTTTTATTTATATTTTTATGCCTAATACAAAAGTTAATTTTAAATCTGCTTTAATTGGAGGGGTAATAGGGGGCGTTCTTTATGTTTTATCTCAATGGGCATATATAACTTTTCAAGTAGGTGCGGGAAAATTTAATGCTATTTACGGAAGTTTTGCAGCATTACCATTGTTTTTGATTTGGCTGCAGCTTAGTTGGTTGATAGTTCTTTTTGGGGCTGAAATATCATTTGCTCATCAAAATGTCGATATGTTTGAATTCGAACCGGATTGTTTAAACGCGAGTAATAATTTTAAAAAATTATTATCATTACGTATCACCCAATTAATAGTTAAAAATTTCACCTTAGGGCTGAAACCTTTAGAAGTTAAACAGATATCACAAACATTAGAAATCCCTACAAGGTTATTGAGACAAATTCTTTTTGAATTAGTCGAGAGCAGAATACTTAATGAAACAAAGACTGAAGATTATAAAGAAGTGGGTTATCAGCCAGCTATAGATATTGATTTGATGTCTATTCAATATGTGATGAACGCCTTGGAAAACAGAGGGACTAAAGATATTCCGGTTGTTCAAACAAAAGAGCTTGATATTTTGTCTCAAAGTTTGAATTCGTTTTTTGATCTTTCTAATAGTTCAGAGGCAAATAAATTATTAAAAGATATGTAGAATTTGTCATGGAGGGTGAATCAGCTCGTAGCTGATAGTACTTAGGGTGAAAAAAGAAAGTTTTCTAGTTCGCGGGTTGACGAGTTAAGAAGAAGCTCATAGCTCTT
>JAGLSE010000122.1 GCA_023135905.1 Candidatus Omnitrophota bacterium | reverse complement strand
AAATATTAACTAAGAAAGAAGGCTAAAGGTCGATGGTCAATAGTCTGAAAGAATGAAGTAGAAATGTTCATGGGTTTGCGGGTTGGCGAGTTGAGGGAAACGTATTGAGTATTGAGTATTGCGTGAAAAAGAATATGAGAGTAAAGGAAGAAATAGGATGCAGGCTACATGACACAGTAAACAATATAAAAGTTAGATAAACTATTTTATAAAACGATATATGGGATTACCTTATAAAAATATACTTATTACTGGTGGGTGCGGGTTTGTGGGAAGCAATTTAGCGGTTTCTTTTAAGCTGAAGTATCCGAAGGTAAAGATTGTTGTCTTGGATAATTTAAGTCGGCGTGGTACGGAATTAAATGTAATTAGATTTAAAAAAAATGATATAGAATTTATACAGGGTGATATAAGAAACTCAGAAGATTTGAAATTAAAAGAAAAAATAGATTTAATTATTGAATGTTCTGCAGAGCCTTCTGTGCTTTCCGGCTATGGTGAAAGTCCCCGCCATGTTATTGATAACAATCTTATAGGTTCAATTAATTGTTTTGAGTTGGCAAGAAAAGATAGGGCTGATATTGTTTTTTTTTCAACAAGTCGAGTTTATCCTTACGAAGCAATTAACAATTTAAAAGTTGTTGAAGCCGATACTCGGTTTAAATGGCAAAATGAGCAAGATGGAAATGTTAAAGGATGGTCGGAGGAAGGTATAGATGTTGATTTTTCTTTAGAAGGTGCTAGATCAATGTATGGGGCGACAAAGCTTTGTTCGGAAATTATTTTAAATGAATATATAAGTATGTATGGTTTAAAGGGTGTCATAAATAGGTGTGGGGTTATTGCCGGACCCTGGCAGTTTGGTAAAGTTGATCAAGGCGTATTTACTTTTTGGATGCTGGCGCATTTTTTTAAAAAACCTTTGAAATATATCGGGTTTGGCGGGTATGGTAAACAGGTCCGCGATTTACTACATGTTGATGATCTTTTTGATTTGATTGATTTACAAATTAATAGTATGGATAAGGTGAATAATAAGGTATTTAATGTTGGGGGAGGCAATTTGGTAAGTTTGTCTTTACAGGAAACTACTCAATTATGCGAAAAAATCAGCGGAAATAAAATAGATATTACCCAGGAACAAACAACCAGGCCGGTGGATTTAGGGATTTATATTACGAATAACCGAAAAGTTAGGGATTTATTATCTTGGAAGCCTAAAAGGAATCCTGAAAAAATATTACAGGATATATACGAGTGGATTAAAGAAAATGAGAAACAGTTGTCAGAATTATAAGTTAATATTAATGAAATTAGCAAATCATATCCATTTATCATGAAATAGGATAATCTATAACAGATGAATATATTTAGAAATTCATAAAAAGACGTTGCTCTACATTGTATCAGTGGGAGTGAGGTAGTAAATTCAAACTAAATATTTGGAGGTTGTTGTAATGGGAAGAAAGGAAAATAAACGTGATGAGTTTTTATCTCTTGTTCCTATAGGTACAAAAAAGGTATTGGATGTTGGTTGTGGAATAGGCGATTTAGGGGTTAAACTCAAAGCAAATGATATGGAGGTTGTGGGAGTTGAGAATAATGAATACTGCTATAACCTTTCTAAAGAAAAATTAAATAAAACATTTTTAGCTGATATAGAAAAATTTCAGTTGCCTTATTCGTCGAAATATTTTGATTGTATCTTGTATGCGGATATTCTTGAGCATCTTTTAAATCCACTTAACCTCCTGTGTAAGCATAAGGAGTATTTAAATGATACGGGTTTTATCGTTGCCAGTATTCCTAATATTCGTTATTATAAGGTTATCTCTCGGTTAGTTGTGGGGGGAACATGGGATTATATGGACATAGGGATATTAGATCGTACACATGTAAGATTCTTTACTTTGATAAATATACAAGAGCTTTTTATGAAAGCGGGCTTTGAAGTAGTTGAAATAAGACGTAATATTGTTGCTCAAAGAGCCATGAAAATTTTAAATTTTATTTGTTTTAACGGCTTGAAAGAGTTTCTTACTTATCAATATTATATAAAAGCAAAAAAACTGAATGATGGGGAAACCCATTTTGTAAATAAAAGGAAAATATATCAATTTTAAGTTTATTGTGATAGTCAATTTGGCTATTACATGGAGATAAACATATATTATGAAATGTGTTTGCGATGTGATAATGCTGACTTGGAACCAGTTGGAAACTACAAAAGTTTGCATTGAAAGTTATTTTAAAAATACAATAGTTTCGACAAGGTTGATTGTTATCGATAATGACAGTGATGATTCTACCCGTATCTATTTATCGTCTCTAAAAGATACCGTTAATTGTAAAGTCCAAGTAATATTTAATAAAGAAAACTTAGGTTTTGTTCGGGGAATGAATCAGGGGATAGAAATATCAGATGCCCCTTATGTTTGTCTGGCTAATAACGATTTGATTTTTACTAAAGGATGGCTTAAGGAGATAATTGATGTGTTTGATAAATATAAAAATTTAGGAGTTTTAAATCCTAATAGCAATAATTTAGGTGACACCCCGAGGAAAGATATTTCTTTGGAAAGTTTTGGTGACAAATTAAAAGAAAAAAAACAAGGGGTATTTATTGAAATGCCTTATTGTATAGGATTTTGTATGGTTATTCGCAAACAAGTAATAGAAAAGATAGGGGGATTATCCGATGAATTTTATCCTATGTTTTTTGAAGACACGGATTACTCTTTAAAAGCTAACAAGGCAGGTTATCTAATAGGTATGGCTAAGGCGTCTTATGTGGTGCATAACGAACATTCTTCAACTGGGAAAATTGGTAAAAAGAAAGAAGAAATATTTTGTAAGAGCAAACAAACCTTTATAAAAAAATGGGGAAAGATGTTGAGAATAGCCTGGGTGATTAAAGAGGAACAATTTATAGGCTGTGTTTTAAAAGAAGCAGTGGAATTAGCTAGAAACGGCAATTTTATTTGGATATTTGTTAAAAATCTAAAAGGAAAGACCGAAGAAATTTTTAGTAAAAATAATTTTATTGAACATTCGGGGATTAAATTTTTGAAATATAAGAGTATTTTAGAACTTATGTGGAAATTATTAAAGAAAAAGAAAAATTATGATATCATAATGAACAGTAATAAAAGAGTTAATAATATTTTCGCTAAATTTGGGCACAAGACCTTAGAATCTTTAAATAAAGAAGAGATTAATAAGGTTAAGATGAGTTAATTTTATTTAAAAGTTTAATAGGAATTGGAGATAACGATGAAAGGAATAATATTAGCAGGCGGTAAAGCGACCAGGTTATATCCGGTAACAAAAGGTGTATGTAAACAGCTTTTGCCGGTTTATGATAAACCGATGATATATTATCCTTTGTCAGTATTAATGCTGGCAGGAATAAAGGATATTCTTATAATTTCAACACCTGAAGATTTACCGAGATTTAAGGATTTATTAAATAGCGGAGAAGATTACGGATTAAATATAGAATATGCCGAGCAGAAAGAACCAAAAGGGTTGGCCGAAGCTTTTATTATTGGAGAAGGATTTATTGGTAAGGATTCAGTATGTTTAGTGTTGGGAGACAATATATTTTTCGGTCACGGTATTTCAGAGATTTTAAAAGAAATAGTTTTACAAAAACAAGGGGCTACAGTTTTTGGGTATTATGTGAAAGACCCGCAACGTTATGGTGTAGTAGAGTTCGACAGTAATAACGATGTAATTTCTATTGAAGAAAAACCTAAAAACCCTAAATCAAACTGGGCGATTACAGGCTTATACTTTTATGATAATTCAGTGGTAGAAATTGCTAAAAGTATTAAACCTTCAGAAAGAGGAGAATTAGAAATTACTGATGTTAACAATGTTTATTTAGAAAGAAAACAGTTAAAAGTTAAATCCTTAGGACGAGGGTATGCATGGCTAGACACCGGAACACATGATTCTTTACTTGATGCATCAATGTTTATAAAGACAATAGAAGAACGACAGGGATTAAAAATTGGTTGTATTGAAGAAATAGCGTATAATATGGGTTTTATTAATAAAGAACAACTAAAGTCTATAGCTCAAAAGGTAAACACCAACTATGGGGATTATCTTTTACAAATAATTAGAGAAGATAAATAAGGAAAACATAATAATGCCGTTTAACTTTAAAAAATTAGAAATACCTGAAATAGTTTTAATTGAACCAAAAATATTTCCCGATGGAAGAGGGTTTTTTATAGAAACCTATAAATATTCTGATTTTGCAGATTTTGGAATAAAAGAAAACTTTATCCAAGACAATTATTCTAAATCAACTCAAAAAGGAGTTTTAAGAGGATTGCATTATCAGATACCACCTTTTTCACAAGGGAAAATTATCCAAGTAATATCCGGTGAAATCTTTGATGTAGCCGTAGATATAAGAGACGGATCTCCAAGTTATGGTAAATGGGTAGGAGTTAATTTATCTTCAGAAAATAGAAACATGTTATATATTCCTTTCGGATTTGCCCATGGATTTTGTACCTTGTCAGAAGTAACAGAAGTTATGTATAAATGTACGAACATTTATTCACCTCAACATGAAAGAGGAATAATATGGAACGATTCTATTTTAAATATTGATTGGCAGGTGGACAACCCAATTTTATCATTAAAAGATACAGATTACCCATCTTTTGATAAAATTGAAAAAAGTTTTATTTATAATGAAATATAAGAAATTTTTAGTAACAGGCTCTTTAGGTCAGTTAAGCAGAGAGGTCCAAGGAATATTATCAGTAAGAAATATTGATTTTATAGCTCCCTCAGAAAAAGTATGGGATATAACTGATTTTAAAAAGACCAAAGAAATAATAAATGAAGTTAAACCTGATATAATTATTAATTGTGCAGCTTATAATTTAGTTGATGAAGCCGAAGGAAATCCGGAATTAGCAGATTTA
>JAGLSE010000121.1 GCA_023135905.1 Candidatus Omnitrophota bacterium | reverse complement strand
TGAGATAATGCAACCGTAATAAACTTGAAGACCACTAGTAACATATAGTATGTATATTAATTGTTAAAAATAATCATTCGGGGAGAAAAATTGATGAGACAAGGAGCACATTAAGTAACTCCGTCTTCTATAATACAGAAAGGAGATTATATGTCTAATTTAACAACAACGTGTGGCAAATGTGGCGCACTATATTTTTGGGGAAATGATACCCCAGGTCAAAGAATGCCGGATTGCCCAAAATGTGGATACAATCCAACTAATGTAGGAAATACTTCCGATGTTAAAAATCTTTTAAAGCAATTGTCAAGCGAAGATTATGTAACACGTAATAATTCAGCTGTTGCTCTAGGTGACTTAAAGGAAAAAAGTGCTGTTGATCCTTTATTATCCATGTTGACGCCAGAAGAGATTGATAGATGTCCTGGTGTGGTCAGGGCGTTAGGTGAAATTGGGGATATACTCGCAGTAAATCCGTTGATTGAGTTACTGCTTCAAGAGAGGGATATTTTAAAGTATGCAGAAAAGTCTGTTATTAGAGCTCTTGCCAAAATCGGAACAGAAGCTTCCTTGAAAGCAATTTTTAATAAATTACATTTACTTTTGCCTATAGATATTCCTGATACCCTGACGGCATTTGTTAATTTGGGAAACCCCGCAAAAGCATTTTTGGAAGAAGCAATCAAGATTTACAAAGATGACGACATGTTAATTGTAGAGCTTGAAGAAGCACTTCAGAAAATTATAATGGCTAACTGAGAAGATATATGGGGAAAAATATGTGAGGGACGGAGTCAATTTGTCAGCTTAACGAAATATCGAACAAAGAAGCGCGGGACTAATTGGTAAAATAATAATGATTTATAAAAATTTTTAACAAGCAAATGCAGCGGATTTTGCTACGCCGCTTCGCGCCTCCGCAAAACCGCTGATTTTTGTGTTATGTGAAAGGAATACCATTATGTCATATCCTATTGGACGTAAATTTGTTGTTGCAGTATCTTCAAACGCTTTATTTAATCTTGAAAAAGAAGATAAGATTTTTCATGAAAAAGGATTGAAAGAATACAAAAAATATCAAACTAGAAATAAAAATAAAATTTTAGGCATTGGTTTAGCATTTCCTTTTATAAAACGATTCTTAAATATTAACAATGTTTACTCTAAGGAAAAACCTGTTGAAGTTGTTTTGCTTTCAAAAAATAGCCCAGAGACTGGTGTCCGTATATTTAATTCTATATCACATCATTGTTTAAATATTACTCGTGGAGCATTTACCTCTGGTCAGTCTCCTTATAAATATATCCCAGCATACAATATCTCTTTACTTTTATCCACGGACAAAAAAGATGTCGTAAATGCTATTGATGCCCAATACGCTGCTGGGCTTTTTATAAAAACAACGATACGAGATGACGAAGACGGAACTGAATTAAGAGTAGCATTTGATTTTGATGGAGTAATTGCCGATGATGAAGCTGAAAAGATTTATAAAGAAAAAGGGCTTGAAGCATATTATGAATATGAAACCAAACATGTAAAGGAGCCACACAACCCTGGTCCATTAGCTGATTTTTTTAAAAAATTATCCTTTTTCCAGCAGTTGTAAAGTAAAAAGCAAGAAAAAAATCCAAGTTATAAAAAGATTTTAAAGACGGCGATTATAACAGCTAGAAATGCTCCAGCTCACGAACGTGCTATAAATACATTAAATGCATGGGGGGTAACAGTTGATGACATGTTTTTATTAGGTGGTATTGAGAAAAAACGCATATTAGATATCATTCAACCCCATTTGTTTATGGATGATCAGCGGTTACATTTGGATTCTAAGATGAAAAATGTACCGTTAGTGCATATCCCATTTGGGATAGTAAATGAAGAGAATAAAAACACATAACAAAACAATGCACCCGACTTTTTCCCGCCGCTTCGCTCTGGGAAAAAACGGGTGATTTTCTCGTTAGCTGAAGAAAATAAATAATAAAAGGAGAAATAAAAATGATATTAGCGTATCTCATATTGATTCCTTTATTGATATTCTCCCTATGGGTTTTCTTTAAATCATCATCGAAACAAATAAATTCAAATAAAATAAAAATCTATAATTTTGGGACTATTGCTGTAGCAATATTATTATGCGTAAGTTATGCGTTTAAACTCCGAGCGTCTATGATTAATGGTAGTGATTTTGGTTGGTGGCCTGTGTTAACATTTATCTTTTCATTGGTCATTATTATTGGTACAATTTTCCTATCAGGAATATTAAGAAATTTTTTCTTTTTTAAAAATAAAAACAGATAACCACTTCATTCACCTGACCGTTATCCGCACCGAAAACGGCGCATGCACCAGCAGGTGATGTCGATGTTATATGGAAAAATAATCAATGAATTTAAAATTACAAAAAAGCTATTTTAATAAAAAAACATTAATTGCTACAGTACTTTTTTTAGTAGCATATTCTGCATTTGTTATTTTAGTGAATAGTGTAAATATTTTGTCTATAACAATTTTAATAATGCCTTTTACAATTCTTTTTTTTACCGTTCTATTACACAGTAGCAACCATAAAAATGTTACTTTGACAATATTTCTTGGATTGTTATTCCTTAGCATAATCATATTTTTGGTAGGAATTCCTTTTGTGAAATCATCTCCTGATACGGAGGCATTCCCATTCTATATGGGGATATTTCCTTTATTTTTATTGTTTGTTTGTGTACTACCTTTAACTTTATTCTCGCATGTTATTTTAAAAATGATTATTAAAAATAAAAAACATATAACGAAACAATTCAGTCGACCTTCACCGCCGCCTAACAGCGTCGGTTCAGGCGACTGATTCTTATGTTATAGGAAAAAATAAATAAGAGAAATAAATAAAATGTGCATGGCAGTGTATTTAGGTTCGGATATAGAATTACCCACATCAAAATGGGATAAAAACAAACCATCTTTCTATGCAGAAAATGCACAAGAAGATGATAATGTGAAAAAGCAATTTACGAAAAAAAATATTTATTATTTGGGTTCTCATGAAGGTTGTGGTTGTGGATTTTCATACGATGACAATGAAGTCAATCCAGAATATTCTGAAGAAGTAAAAGATAATGAGCTTAGAAAAGACAGTGTCAAACATCTTGTGCAATATTTGAAAAATGCTCTTGAAAAGACTACTGAATTAGAATTGTTTATCTGTTGGGAAGGCGAACAAGGGGAAAAGCCCAATAAAAGGGCAACAATTACTGTTGAAGAAATATTAGGGACTTATTGGAGTTTAGATACAAGAGAATTTTATAAAGTAATAAAAAAATAAAATGTCCGAAATGTTGCAAGGATATGTCGCATGGCTACATTACAGGAAAAGGTATGCTATGGTGGTCACAAAAAGAAAAAACAAAGACACTATTTAAAGCTAAATGGCTCAGAAAAAAGATAGATTGGTGGAATGCCCCTACTTTAGAAGCAATAAGATGTGAAGAGTGTAAAATAGGACTATTTCGATATGATTATTAAATCATCAACTAAAAAATATAACAAAGCAATCCAGCGGATTTTTTCCGCCGCCTTCGGCAGCTCCAAAAACCGCTGATTTTCGTGATATATGAGAATAAAATATAAAACCTCAATTGAAGAAGCTATAGATTGTCGAATCAGATTATGGTGGTTGAGGAAATCTTCCTATAAAACAGTATTAATGAGTTTCTTATTGATCCCTGTGACGTGGTTTTTCATGGCATATCTGTCTAACTATGAAATTCAGAGAACGATTTTTAAAAGTATTGTTTTTACATTGCTATATGGAAGCTATTTAATTTATAGTTACGGTCCAGGCTATCGTAAGAAAATAAAAAAAATGATTATAGAGTCTCTGAATGGTAAGCCATTCCCAAATGAATTCGAGTGTGAAATCAATGAAGAAGGCATAAACCACAAAAACACTTTTTATGATATTAAAATACATTGGCCGGCCATTAAAGAAATAAGACCCTATAAACAATATATAGAGATTGTAGGAATAGGAAGCCTTGTTCAAATTAAGCAAAAAGATGCGCCACCAATTGGGGAAATAATTGCAATTTGGAAAAAAAATAGTACATATATATCAAATCAATCTAGCTGACCCTTCCCGCACTCCGCTTGGTCAAGGCAGCTGATTTTTGTGTTATGATAAAAAAAATAAATATAATCATAATATCTATCATGTTTATCTCAGGTCTAGTCTTGGCTAACAATGGAATCTTTCTGGAATATCCAGGAAATGGAATTCCTTTATTCTCAAAAGATATACCCGTTAAAAGAATTAATGAAAAAATGATAGAATTTTTTAAGTATAAAAAGGGAATTACAATTGATGATGAATTTATAACATTCAACGAATTAGAATCAGACATTTATTTTAAAAGTCAATGTTTTCTCAATCAGAAACCATTCACATTAAAAATTCCTTTTACTATTAATAAAGGACAAATAACGATTTCTATCGGACAAATTGATTTCGTAATAACAGCGACAAAGGTAACTATTTACGAAAATGACACGGAAATATTCAGTAAAGATATTACAGAGACAAAAGGCGTAAGCTTAAGCACTGGATATGGTTTTGATAATGCGCTTCAAGTAAATGCATATGTAGTCACTGCGGGATCCGCTAGTGGAGCTATAGTCAAATTAGCATTTCCTGCTTATATAACTTTAAAAGTTTCAAAAGATAGCGTTGGTACATTTGGGAAGTTAATGTGGGGTAGAGGGTATAAATAAAAAATTAAATCATAACAACTTAATTGAGCGGATTTTTTCCGCCGCTTGTGCGGCTCCAAAATCCGGTTATTTTAGTGTTGAAGCTGTAGAAAAATCCTCCTTCCAAATGATATAAAAAAGGAATTGCTAATACAAAAATCATAAATATAATAAAAACAGATGGAAGTTTTCAAAAACTCTGTTTTAAAACCAAGAAGCAGCTTTGAAAAAGGCTTTTTTCTACAGGCTTGTTAGAAGAAAAAATGAATATAAAAAACAAAAAAGAAATCATTAGATTGGAAAGTATTCAAGGGCACAATAACAAATGCCATATAAAAATCATTAATTTTCCTATTTGTAAAGGCAAAGGAGGATATAAGTTTTTAAATAATAAGTATTCCTCTGACTTAATTATGGATAAAATGTGGTCTTGTAAAGGCCCTGAATCTATATTTTCTTCTGTAATGGGGTTTATTAAAAAGAAACATAAATGTCCTGTATGTTTTTGTATTTTTGAAGAAATTAATCCAGCGTTTGATGTTATTTCTGTGAGAATTCAGATTGAAGATAAGATTCCTTTTGAACTTGAGATTTCTATGCCGATGGTGATATGTAAAAAATGCAATAAAAAATTAATAATTCGCAAAACAGAGTTTACCTATCAAATGGAATTAGCACTATGTGATGCTTTTGACAAATTAGAAATTGCTTACTACTAAAATTAATTTCTTTTAAATCAATGTATTTGGCTTTTTTTTGCCGTTTCGCGCTGGGACAAAGCAGGTGATTTTCTCGTTATAGAAAAATAAAATAAAATGCAAAAAATAATAACCAGAAAACAAATTAGATTAGAAAATTATGATTATTCGTTAAATGGATATTATTTTGTTACTATATGTTCATTTAATAGATAAAATATATTTGGTAAAATTATAAATAATAACATAAAAATAGAATAAAATTAATTCGGTGTAATTGTTGATAATGAATTAAAAAATTCTGAATATATACGCAATGAAATAAATTTGGATCAATATATTGTCATGCCAAATCATTTACATTGTATAATTATAATTCAACGGAATATAACGGGCGGCCAGCCATGTTTAGAGTACAATAGATAGGTAACACTTTCTGGCTGGTTTTCAATAAACGCTATTAAAAATTATATTGAAACCAACCCCAAAAACTGGGAGCAGGATATTGAGAATTTAATTAATCTATAACGAATCAATATAGTTGACCGTTACCCGTCGCAAAATAGCGTCGGGCAACGGCAGGTGAGCTTAAATGTTAGAACAAAAAAAATTAAAATGAAAAAAATAATTATCTTCTTATTATTAACATTCAGCGTTCTTGGAAACCACGCCTATGCGTCCATTCTTGGTATGGAAGAACTCAAAATAAATTTCACTGATAAAAATGATGCAAAAACAAAAGCTACCTGGTCTGAACCAGACAAAATAAATCTTACTGAGAACGGTTTAGGGTGGGATGGGGAACAAAATGCTTCATGTGACAGCTGGATACAAACAATCCCATTAGCGGTTGGTCTATCATGGAGACCAGCACAGTCTGTTAACGTAACTGTTGAGATAGAACCTGAAATCAAGTCAGTTGCATTACCAAATGGTCAAGCATACACCCCTTATATTGGCAGTATGTTCGTTAGATATAGTCCAGATGCAAAACACTGGTCTTCATGGCAAGCCATGGATTACTCAAAAACACAAGGTCAAGCTATAACCAAACGAAAATTTACTGCATTTGTAAACATTTCTCAAAAAGAACGAAAAGAATACATATCATACATGAAAAAATACTGGAAACTAGATGTGCCATGGGTGAGCGATGAAGAAGCATTAGTTAAATGGATACTTAAACATGATCAAGAATTTTTTAATAAACACATTCCTTTTATTGGATATCTTCAATTCTTATATGAGATTTCACTGCCCGGAGATCAACGAATTATTGAATTTCATGTGCGTGCTAGTTTCGGGCTAGGCGGTAAGCATCAGACACCCAAAGATAAAAATGTTTACAAGGAAAGAGATAATATTCCTTGGAGATTTAAAGTAAAATGAAAAAATAATAAAATGAACAAAATTGAATATATAAAAAACGATAAAATTAGTGAAAATATAGTAACCATTATCGTGAATTTAGATGGTAAGAATCATAAAATAGAATTTTCTATAGATAATCAAACTTCAAATGGATTTCAGGAATCATTTAAATATTTACCGTTTAAAGAAAAGTATGGTAATAACTATAAATATTATTTTGGCGGAACAGAAGCGAATGCAAATAGCAATACATATAATCATATTGTTATTATTGTTTTAGTTAAAATGAGATACAATTACAAAATGGCATGTTCAAAAGAATTTTGCAAAAATATCAAGTGGCTGTTAGAGCTTAAAGATTCAAAAGAATTAACGAAATATAAAAGCGCATAACCAATCACTGCACTGGATTTTTCTCCGCTGCGCTGCGTAAAAACCAGTGAGTTCAGGTGTTATAGAAAAGAATGAAAAACCAAATATTGAAATTTATATTAGCAATCGTATGCTTATCATTAATCGGTTGTAATAAAGATTATTCCTATCACCCAGGAGGACCATATTATTACAAATCAGATATTGTGAATTATCAACCTTTTCGGCTAAATGATGAAATTACAAAAGAAGAAGCAGAACAGTTATCTAAAAAGGGCTATGCATATTATATTGCCTATTTTAATAATAGTGGGAAACCAACGGTAATAGAAAAACATTATCACGGAAAAATTGATAGAAAAAGTGAATTATTTTATGAAAATGGTAAATTATTTAAAGTAATAACAACAAATAGCGAAGGAAAACAAAAAGTTAGTTATTACAATAAATAAAAAACCTATAACAAATCGTTGCACACCGACCAAATTTACCGCCTAAAAAACGGCGGCAAATCTGGCAGGTGAGCTCAAATGTTATATTGAGAAAATAATAAATGAGCAAAAAGAAAAAGAGTAAATATTCATTACCCTTTCCAAAAAATATTGAAACCGGTATAGTGGTATCGGTTCTAATAGTCATAATAATTATTGATGTGTTTTTTGTTAAAATTATTTTTCCAAAATTTCAAGATGTCGTGGTTTCTAGAACAAGCCCTATGCATGGTAATGCAACATATTCAATGCAAGGTTTTATAATCGTAGCATTTGATATTTTTGCTTTTTGTATTCTTTATGCCTTGTTACGTAAAATTGCTATAAAAAATATATATAAAAGATAAAAGAGATATCAAGGGGCAGCCCCGGAAAACGGAAAACTATCGATTTGATAACTGAAATCATGAGAACACAATTCTTAATCGTGGAATACGGAAATGAAAACATATAACAAAAAATATGAAACAAATAATTAAAGGAAAATTATCCGATATTCCATTAATAGGCAGTTATCTCCACGATTCCTTAATTACTTTAAGTGATAAGGTTTTTGATGAGCAAAAAAATGATTTTTCTTTAATCTTGGAACGCCTTTGTTATGAATCTGGGCAAAAAAAGAAAATTCTATTAATTTTTACAGTATTTCGATACCCAACTATCAAATCGCGTTTGACTTTTACAAATATATCTGAAAGCAAACATAAATTTATGAATAAGAAACTTAACACTTGGGGAAATGAGCATCGTCTTCTAGAAATTAACTTAACTAAAGATCAAAAGATTAAATTGACAGCGGAACATTTAGAAATAATATTATTTAGCTCAGGTAAAACTGAAGTGATTATTGAGGATATGTCTGAGCCATCAGAGAAATTGAAGGTTACTGACTTCTCAAGGTCTATTTTTTACGGGATGGATAAAATTAATAAATTAAAAACAAATGTCTAAACACTTCATTAACCTAACCGTTCCTCGCCGCGAATCGCATCGGGCACCGGCAGGTGATGTCGATGTTGAGGCTGTAGAATAAGTCCAAAATTCAAAAATTGGCAAAATTTTGGGTTTATAACACGCTGGAAGACAATAACTTAAGTTTTTACTTTTTGAGATTTGGGTAAAAACAGGCTTTTTCTACAGGCTCGTTAGATGTAAAAAATTGAAAAGGAGAAAGTATGAATAAAAAAATCATTTTTTCATTAACATTAGTTTTAATCATGGCAATTTTCTGTAACGCATATTCGGATGAATTGAAGTTGATTGGAGAAAATGCGACGATTGCAGAAACTCAAAAAACATTTGTTGAACGATATATTGGAATAATCAATTCTAAAGAAAAGGAAAGCTTTGAAAAAATAATACATTATAGTTGTCTTAACTGGCTCAAGGAACATCCAGATTTCTTTGAAGAAATTTTAAAGACGAAATTTCGCCATACTATTCCCGAAGGATATAGTATCTCAATAAAAGATATCCCCGATAGTGATCCTTTACCTTTCGAAAGCTCTTTTACCTATCCAATACGTCCTACTCATCTAATAATGTTAACGTATAAGAAAAAAGAATCAAGCAGTGCAAGCATAATGATTCAAGCGATAGAACAAAATGGAGAATATTTTGAAATAATGCCTTGTCCTAAACAAGAACTATTGGAAAAATATAAAAACAAATAAACATCTAACAAGGCGCAGAGCTTTGATGTTATATGGAGAATAATTATGAAGCCATATATAAAAATTACAATAAATTCATACGAAGAACATCACCATTTAAATCTTATCGTTGAAGCGTCCAACGGAACGACTTCGGGAAAGTTGGAATATTATTGCAATGTTTCTGATTTCGTAGAAATAAGCAAAGTCCTTATAAAGTTTCCGTCACGGACACCGGGTGAATATTTATACGAATTAGGTTCAGAAAAGCCCGGAGATCGGTTTGCTTTTTATTTTAGATTAAAGAGTTATACAACTGATTCTGTTGGTCACTGCGCAATACAGTTAAAAATGAATAATAATTCAGATTGTCCTGATGAAGAAATGTGTAAATTTTCTATCCCGGCGGATGTCGCCGACATCAATCGTTTGGGAAAATTAATTAAAAAATTTTCACAGCTAGAGCATACATGCTTGCTATGGAGTGTCAAAGATGGAGAATTAAAATAAAAACGTATAACGACGCACTGCACCCAACTAAAAACGCCGCGTGTTTTCGGCAAGTGAGCTTGAATGTTAGAAGTAATAAAATTTATACGATAAAATAAATCTTATGAAAAAAGATAACAAGTTGCAAATGGGAATATTTTTAACCGTGATATGTATAGGGTTTGAAATGCTTGGTTATGCTATAGTAGTTATAACTTTAATTGATATAGTTAAATATTTTATTTTTCATCAACAAATAAATGTAATGTGGGTTCGTGAAGTTATTGGTTGTATCATGGCTGTATCTCTTATTTTTATTGGAAGGTTATTGAGAAAAAAAGTTATTGAGAAGCATTTTGTGGGATAAGAATGTAGTTGTAATAAAAATTGAAAGAATTATTATCAATGAATATCTAAAATCTATATGACCCCCAATATTATGCATTGGCTAATTTGATTTATCCTAAAATAGAAAAAAATGAATTTTAATACAATCGAGCGGTTTTTTTTCAGCCTTTGGCAGCTCCAAAAACCGTTTATTTGGGCCGTTGTACGAAAGAATAAAGGAGAAAAATGAAAATCAAATTTTTTATTATCCTAATTATTATGAGCGTTATTTCCTTAGTATCTTCTTTTGCTTTTGCTAATACAAATGAAGATTTAAAAACTGTTGTAAACGCCAATAGCAATTTCGGTTTCGATTTATATCAAGAACTCAAAGACAAAAAAGGAAATTTATTCTTTTCACCTTATAGTATTTCGACAGCCCTTGCCATGACATATGCCGGCGCACGAAATCAAACAGAGAAAGAAATATCAGACGTTTTACATTTTTCGTCAAAACAAGAACCTTTACATTCATCGTTTTCAAAGCTTCAGTCGGATTTAAATGCTATCAAAAATAAAGGGCATATCAACCTAAGCATAACTAATTCATTATGGGCACAGGAGGGGTATCATTTCCTGGATACTTTTTTTGATCTAATTGAAAAGAACTATGGCGTTGGTTTGAATTTTGTTGATTTTGCGACAAAACCCGAAGCTGCACGGAGAACAATAAATGTCTGGGTGGAAGATAAAACACAGCGAAAAATTAAAGAATTACTCAAGCCTGGAATGATTGATTCATTTGCAACATTGGTTCTTTGTAATGCAGTTTATTTCAAAGGCGATTGGTTAAGCCAATTTGATAAAGAAAGAACAATAGATGCTGATTTTTATGTTTCCCCTGCTAAAACAATAAAAGTTTCCATGATGAGCCAAAAATCAAAATTTAAATTTAAAGATTGTAATGACTTTATCGCTATAGAGTTGCCGTATGAAGGAAATGATTTGTCTATGATTGTCTTTCTACCGAAAGAGAATAATGGCTTAGCAGAGCTTGAAAGAAACCTAACGAATGACAATGTGAAAAATTGGATAAATGAACTATCAAGTTCTTATAGGTCAGAAATACTTGTATGCTTACCAAAATTTAAAACCACATGTGAGTTTGAATTAGCAAATGTTTTTGCTGAAATGGGTATGCCAAGTGCTTTTTCACTTCCACCAGCTGATTTTTCTGGAATGACTGGCAAAAAAGATCTTTTTATAAGTAAAGTCATTCACAAAGCTTTCGTGGATGTTAATGAGGAAGGTACGGAAGCTGCTGCAGCAACGGCTGTGGTTATGAGAAGAGAAGCAATTAGTAAGCCACTAACCTTTCTAGCAGATCACCCTTTTGTATTCTTGATACGTGAGAATATAACAGGGAGCATTTTATTTATTGGAAGAATTATTGATCCAACAAAATAAAAAAAAATGTACAACAAATTATTCCAGCTGACTTTTTTTGCCGCCTCCGGCGGCTCAAAAAGCCGCTGAATTCTATGAACCCCGCAGTAAGGATTAAAGTTAGGCGTACTTAGAAATGGTTTTAAAAATATAAGCAGGCAAAATACAACACTTTTTATAATCTTTCAAGCTATTAGAGCAAAAATTATCTTAAAAAGCAATACAAACACATTAACCGGCAAAATAAGATATAGGAACACCTTTCTGATTATGTAAAATTAAGGGGTCACCTATAAGAAGAGGGGGACGTTGATAAGTTCATAAGTTTGTTGACATTGAAAGGTATTTCTAACAATAACGAAGACAATTCTTGCCTAGCGCAGATTTAATATTTAATTCTATTACATGACTATTTTAAATTCGCGTTTACAAAACAAATTAATAAAAAACACCCATTAAATTTTCTTCAAAAATATATAGGCTTAACCTGAAAGAATCAAGTCGGAACCTAAAGGTCATAAATGTGACAGCGACCTTTTCTTGCGAAGAGACAGAAAATAATAACTCCGCATAATTCCAAGAATACATAGTACACTTACCTTCGATTATTGTCATATATAAAATAATTTTGATAAATTAATTTGTAACGGTTCAGGCAGGGATTTTTTTTAAAAATAAAAAAAATCATTGAAAAGATAATGTGGTCAGGCTGTCAAGGGCTGAGCACGTAATTAGATTTCCTGTAATTTTAGTGTTCGTACCAATCTTGCCATAAAGGATAAAAATGTTGTAAATACTAATAAAATTGTTAATATTAAATTAAATAAGATTGTATGTATTCTTAAATAAAATATGGTGGTTATATCTTAAAAAATGAAAGAGAGGGCAGCCTGAGATACCAATCTTTGAGAGATGTTAGGTTTATAAACCTTGAAAATTAGAAATAAAACTTATTGGTTATGTTAAAAATTAGAATAAAATAGGTGCCTCTATTATGATTTGAGGAGAATGCAATTTTAAGAATTATGGTCAAAAAATATAAGGAATAAAAAAATGTTAAAAAATATTTTTCGCCAAAAAGTAGAACGACTGTTCTCGTTGGCTGATATTAAAATTGGGGGAACTCGTCCATGGGATATCCATGTCTATAATAAAAAATTTTTTGCAAAAGTATTGTTGGAAGGTTCTTTAGGTTTAGGTGAGTCCTATATGGCTGGCTGGTGGGATTCCGTAAAACTTGATGAATTTTTTTATAAGGTTTTGCGTGCTCAGCTTCATACAATGGTTAAGCCATGGTATAATTTTTTTGAACATTTAAAAGCTAAAGTTTATAACATGCAAAATCCCGGTCGAGCGTTTATTATTGGAGAGCATCACTATGATATGGGAAACGATTTTTATCAATGTATGCTTGATAAATATATGATTTATAGCTGTGGTTACTGGAAGAATTCATTTACACTTGATGAAGCACAAAAAGCAAAGCTGGATATGGTTTGCCGGAAGCTTCAACTGCGTTCAGGAATGCGGATTTTGGACATCGGCTGTGGTTGGGGAGGAACTGCCAAATTTGCCGCTGAACAGTATCATGTTAAAGTGCTTGGTCTAACTGTTTCGAAAGAACAAGCGAATTTCGCTAAAGAATTTTGCCGTGGACTACCCGTTGAAATACGCTTACAGGATTACCGTAACCTTGATGGGAAATTTGATCGAATCCTTTCCTTGGGGATGTTTGAGCATGTTGGCTACAAAAATCATCGAACGTTTATGCGTATAGTTGATCGTTGTTTAAAAAAGGACGGGCTTTTTTTGCTTCATACTATTGGCAACAATCGTTCTACAATTAAAAATGACCCCTGGATAGAACGATATATTTTCCCAAATTCCATAGTGCCATCCGCAAGACAAATATGCAAAGCTAGTGATGGATTATTTGTTCTAGAGGATTGGCATAACTTTGGGGCTAATTACGATAAAACTCTGATGCAGTGGTTTGAAAATTTTCATAATCATTGGGATATTTTGAAAAGACATTATGATAAACAATTTTACCGGATGTGGAAATATTATCTTCTGTCCTGCGCTGGTTCTTCTCGAGCCCGGCAAACTCAACTGTGGCAGATCGTTTTTTCGAAAAAAGGTGTTCTCGGCGGGTATCTAGCTTCACGATGAGATATAGAAGGAAGAGAGCTCAGCCCTTTACAACAAAGAGGACAGCGACCTTTTATTTTAAGGGATAAAAAATAATAATAGAGGAAGGCAGGTTTAGAGTCGTGGGGAGTAGAAGGGGGACGTTGATAAGTTCATAAGTTTGTTGACATTGAAAGGTATTTTTTAGGTAATTTACTTTTAATGTCTTAGTAAATTTGGTAAAATAAACATGCTACTATATGAGAAATAATATTATGCGAATAAAGTTACGTGTTTTATTTTTTATAGTTTTTGTATTAAATGTATTCTTTTACCTTCCTGTTTTTCCATCAAGTTTAGATAATATTTATGGTCCTTTGTTATCAGAGGATACCTTTTTTTATAGTGGTGATGTTGAATACTTTGGACTAAGAGAAGAAGGCATTCATGGCAATGTTTCTTATGATAAGTTCAATTCAAATCCTTATTTTTATTCTATAGACAATTCGTTGAGGTTTTTAGCTTTTTCTATTGATATAAATATGGGTTTTAAAGAGTTGTCTCCGTCAAAATATAAAAGATTGACTTATGCAGCAGTAGGTAACTTATCAGAGATTCAAAGGTATAATATTGATTATTTTAGCGATGTATATATTAATACTAAAATGCGAAAGGATGCATTTGAGTTTTATCTAAATATATTAAGTAAGCGGCAAAAAAGTAATTGGATGTGGGAAAGTTTATCCTTTGACTTGGGATATTTTAGCTATATAAAAGCTCATTATGAAGAGATTAAGGGAGGCTTTAGATATATAACTGAGTCAGATAGCCAAAGTGGTGTGGAAGATTTTTCAAGATTGACATCTTTTTTGTTGTCAAATAATCAACATAGCTTTGAAGTTGGATTAGAATATAGACAAGGAGATTTAACAAGGCATACTATTTATAATTTAGTAAATAGGAATTATAATTTTTATCATAATCTATGGCCGCATTATACTCCCAAAATGTTATATCGTTATGGATTAAGCAATAATCTTGAGATAGAGAGTGGGATAGCATACATAACTCCTTTAAAATATGAGTATAGGTATAGACGGTTTAATTCAGATAATACTTCTTTATTCGTTGATGGTAATTATGAAATAAAGCATTCTTTCTTGATTCCTTTGCGGTTTAAACATCAACTTACAAATCGATTTCGCATAATTTATTGTTCCGATTTTAATTTTAAAAAACAAGAGCTTGATTATTGGAAGAAAAATACTGATGATACGATAAGTTTTTTTGAGCGTAAGAAGTTAAATTACTATAATATTAATCCATCCTTAGAGTTAATTTATTTTGATAATAAGGATAAATTAATAGAGCAAAACAGTTTTTCTTCTTTCTTTAAAACATTACTACGAAAGAATCAATATTTAATTAGACTTAAATATCAAAAGGACATAACTCATTTGAAAAAAAATTTCAGCAATGGAATGCAAAATATAATTGATCCATATAATGTTTTCATGTATCCATTAGATTATTTTGTAACTGGTTCTGAATTCGCAACTTTTTCTGCTGGCAACGCAAGTACATATGCCACTAATATAGCGCCACAGAATTATTATCAGCTAAGCAGTATTTTTACTTATGGATTAAAGGATACAATAAATATTGGTTTGGGAGGGGGGTATCATTCAGCAAGTTCTTTGCACTCATTTACTTTGAATGATATGAGAAATAGATTTTATCGATTTAAATCGTATTATTTTTTTGATTTCCTTTTTGATTATCAGCTTAATGATAGCAGTTTGTTTTCAGTAAATGGGCACTTCGTACCCGAGTATGTAACCCGTATGATCCTCGAAGGTGCCGCTCAGGAATATAAATCTAAAACCAGTTACTTTGGAGTTTCTTGCGGCCTAAAGATTCTTTTTTGAAACCACATAATCTGTTGTCAAACAAGTCTTGCTAATACAATATCTCCTGTGATGTAAATCCATCCTTCAAAATAAAATATTTAAAATGGTGGTTCCGATGGTGGTTCTGGTAAAGGAACAGGTTCAGG
>JAGLSE010000120.1 GCA_023135905.1 Candidatus Omnitrophota bacterium | reverse complement strand
TGAGTCTGAATTCCGCATCCCTCCAAAGGCGGACAGGAAAATGAAGAATGACAGGGGGTGGGAATAACCAAACCTCTTTATTTATCACGAAAATTTTATTTATCATTGAAAAAAAATACCAATTACCCTCAATCACTTGAATGCTCCACACATAGAAATAACATTTATTACAAAAAAATAGGTTAATAACAAAATCTATTTCATAATTGCACTCGCGCCACTCTTCTTGGTTGTTTTATAATTTGTTAAAAATTAAAAATGGGACAGTCTTTATAAGACTGCCCCTTTAACCTACCTTTTTCTGCTATAGATATGGATAATATTCTTATTCCTTAGTCTCTTGACCCATTTTAGCTAAATATTTGTACCTTTTAAATATTTTTTTACTTTCTTCTAGAGCTAGTTCTAACAGCATTTTCGCTCTTTCAGGGTTAACAGCTTTTAAAGCCTTAAATCGATTTTCACCATACATATATTCTTCTAAAGGAATTGTTGCTTCTTTACTATCTAGTTGCAAAGGATTTTTACCTTCTTTAACTAAATCAGGATTAAACCTGAAAAGAGGCCAATACCCCGAAGCAACTGCTTTTTTCTGTTCATCCATACCTTTAGTCATATTAATACCGTGGGCTATACAATGGGAATAAGCAATTATGATTGATGGTCCGTCATATTGTTCAGCCTCTATTAGAGCTTTCATCGTTTGAGAAGGATTAGCCCCTAATGCAATTTTAGCAACATATACATTTCCATAACTCATCATCTGCAAAGCCAAATCTTTTTTAAACAAAGGTTTTCCCGCAGCCGCAAATTTTGCTATAGCACCCATAGGCGTAGCTTTAGACATTTGGCCTCCGGTATTCGAATAAACCTCTGTATCTAAAACCAATACATTGACATTTTTACCTGAAGCTAACACATGGTCTAAACCTCCATAACCAATATCATAAGCCCATCCATCACCGCCAAAAACCCAAACACTTTTACTTACCAAATAATCTATTTTATCCATTAAGTTCTTAACAATAAGATTATCTGTATTATCTTTTGAAAGAATTTGTTTTAATTCATCAATACGTTGGCGTTGAGCTTCAATATGTTGATGAGTTTTCTGGGGAGCATCAATGATATCTTGAAAAAGTTTTAAATGTTTTTGATATTCTTTTTCTGCCGTTAACTGTTTAATTAAATGTCCTGCTTGTTCTGAGATTTGATCTATAGATAATCTCATACCAAAACCAAATTCGGCGTTATCTTCGAATAAAGAATTAGACCATGCCGGGCCTTTACCATTTTTATTCGAACAATAAGGAGTTGTAGGTAAATTACCTCCGTAAATCGAAGAACATCCTGTAGCATTAGCTATTAAAGCTCTATCCCCATACAGTTGAGTTACCAATTTAACATAAGGAGTTTCACCGCACCCCGGACATGCCCCTGAAAATTCAAATAGCGGCCGCATAAGCTGAGACCCTTTTACTGTTCCTATACCTATCGGAAGTTCTTCCATCTTCATATCAGGAAGAGATAGAAAAAAATCAAAATTTTTCTTTTCTTTTTCCCTAACAGATACCTGTGAAATCATATTTATAGCTTTTTCTCCTGTAGATTTTTTATTTTCATCTTTTTTCTCAATAGGGCAAAAATTAACACAAGCGCCGCATCCTGTACAATCTTCCGGAGCGACCTGCAAAGTAAAAGCCTTATTTTCTAAATTTTTACCTTTAGCCTGACTATGCTTAAACCCTTGGGGAGCATTTTTAAGTAAATCTTTATCATATATTTTCATCCTTATAACCGCATGCGGACAAACAATTGAACATTGTCCGCACTGAATACAAATTTCAGGATTCCATTCCGGAATACTCAAAGCAATATTACGTTTTTCAAACTGAGTAGTTCCAACTGGATAAGTACCGTCAATAGGAAAATCAGAAACCGATAATTTATCACCTTTACCGGCAACTATCTGAGATGTAACCTCTTTAACAAAATCAGGAGCAAAATCAGATACAATCGATTTAATAGTTAATTTGCTAGTTGCCTCTTTAGTAATACTTACCTGTTTTATTTCTTTTAAAGCTTTATCTATCACAACGATATTCATCGCCACAACATTCTCTCCTTTTTTGCCATATGTTTTTTTAACCGCATCTTTTATTGCGTTAACAGCTTCTTCAACAGGAATTATATTACTAATAACAAAAAAAGCTGTCTGCATTATTATGTTAATCCTTGAGCCTAATCCCGCTTCTTCAGCAACTTGATAAGCATCAATAACATAAAATTTCAATTTTTTGTCAATTATTGTCTTCTGAACTTCAATCGGCAAATGATCCCAGACTTCATCCTTAGAATAAGGACTAGCCAATAAAAACACAGCATTAGGTTCTGCTACTGAAAGAACATCATACTTTTCCATAAAAGAAAAATTATGACAAGCCACAAAATTAGCTTTATTTATCAAATAAGGGCTTTGAATAGGTTTCTTACCAAATC
>JAGLSE010000012.1 GCA_023135905.1 Candidatus Omnitrophota bacterium | reverse complement strand
ATTCATAAAGCAAAGGGTTTAGAGTTTCCTGTGGTTATTGTACCGTTTTTGCGGATGAATATAAATACTGTGACTGGGGGTAACGGTACTAGTTCATATGTAGTTCATGGCGAAGAACAAAAATTGAATCTTTTTCGTATCACGCAAAAACATAGACAGTATTCATTGGAATTAGAAAAAATTTATATTGAAAATTATAAACAAGCTTGTATTGATGAGTTAAACAATATTTATGTAGCACTAACTAGAGCTAAATTTGAACTTTATATTTTTATTCCGAAAAAAAGCGGAGCTTCGAATAATAAAGCTTTTTATATTGTGCCCCAAGACCTAAATGAACGCGGAAATAAAAAAGTATATGAAATAAAAAATAAAAAAGAAATGCAAAGTATTATAAAATTAGATTTCTCTAAATACAAAAATTGGATAGAGACAGTTAAAACCGAATTTGGCGATTTATCACAGATTAAAAATTATGATAAAATATTGGAAGGTAATCTGTATCATGCTATTTTAGCTAAAATAGGTAATTGTAATAATGAAAATATTGAAAAACTTATGGAACAAGTATTAAACCAGATAAGTATATATTATCCGACAGTTGAAAATATAGCTTATTATTTGAAAAATGTTAAAAGAATGTTGAACAATAAGATTTTGAGAGAATTCTTTTATATTCAAGACGGATATGTTCAATGTGAAAAAGAATTTGTTAATTTTTACGGGGATTCTAAAAGGATAGATCGGATAATTATAAAAGATAAAGAAATAATTATAATTGATTATAAAATATCTAAAGAAAATGAAAATGAACACAAGGAACAGATACGAGAGTATATGGCTATAGTAGAAAATATTTATTTGAAAAAATATGTGAAAGGATTCATATTGTATTTAGATGATTTTACATTTCTGGAGGTTTTAAACTCGGAATAGATTGAAAATAGTAGGACTGTTTTAAAATACGATAGTTCAATAGTAGAGAAAGTAAATTTTTTTAAATTAGTTAAGTAATAATATTATTATTAAAATAAAGAATATGGATAAAATAATAACATATAACTTTAATGAGAATTTTATAAGTAGGCTTTCTGATTTTATAATTGAGGAATTTTCGAATAACAACCATGATTTCAGTAGGATTTTATGTGTTTTTGGAGGTAAAAGGCCTGGTTTATTTTTAAGGAGAGAATTGTCGAAGAGGATTAAAAAATGTTTTATTCCTCCTCAAATTTTTACGATGCCTGAGTTAGTTAATTATATTATTATAAGTGATAAATCTTTTCCAGACATAGATAATTTAGAACTATGTTTTTTAATTTATAATATGGCAAGAAAAATAATTCCGGATTTCGTAAAAGGTAGAGATTCTTTTGCTAGTTTTCTTCCTTGGGCGAGGGAAATTGTTTCTTTTATTGATCAGCTTGATCAGGAAGATATTGATAATAATAATTTGCTTCATATTGAAAAAAGTGCTTCAATCGGATATGAAATCCCGCCTAATATCAATAGATTGTTAGAATATATCATATCTTTAAGGATAGCTTTTAATAATGCTTTGAGAGAAAAAGGTATATATTCGTTAGGCATGAAATATTTAAAAGCTTCAGAGATGGTCATAAATACAGATTTTAAAGAATTTGATTCTATACTTTTTTGTAATTTTTTTTATCTTCACAAAACTGAACAAAAAATCATTAAATCTGTTCATAATACCGGCAAAGGATACTGCTTATTTCAGGGATCAGAAGATGAGTGGTCTGTTTTAAAGGATACTTCTTTAAAGTTGGGATGTAAAATTAAATCTTATAAAATTGATAAGGATAATATTGATTTTTCTCTTTATCAGGGATTTGATATTCATTCTCAAGTATGTTTAGTTCATAAAATATTGAATGATAAGATTAAGAATAAGGATAATACGGTTATATTAGTTCCTCAGCCGGAAGCTTTGATACCTCTTCTTGCAGAAATATCATCAAGCGAAGATGATTTGAATGTGTCTATGGGATATCCTTTTAAAAGAACATCTATATTCTCTTTGTGTGAATTTCTTCATAAGGCACAAGAAAGTAAAAAGGATGGTAAGTATTATGCTAAAGATTATTTAAATCTTGTGATGCACCCTTTTGTTAAAAATTGTAATTTAGGGATTGATTTAGTCATCATTAGGGTAATAGCACATAAGATAGAAGATGTTCTTAAAGGTAAAGAAGACAGTACTATTGGTGGTAGTCTTTTTGCAAGTTTATCTGAAATTGAGGATGAAAAAAAAATATATCAACTTGTTTGTAATACACTTAAAAATATTAATATAGATATAACTTTAGAAGAGTGTACTAACTATGTTAAAGAGATTCATCGACTATTTTTTATTGTCTGGGAAGATTTAGTGGATTTTTATAGTTTAGCTCAATCGCTTAGTCTTATGATTAATATTTTAAGTAAACAGCCTATGGTTTTAAAATCACCTCTAAATATAAAGGCTATAGATAAATTATATGGAAGAATAGATGTGTTTAGATGTTATTCTTTTAAAAATGAGAAATTCAATAGTAGTGATATTTGGGATATTTTTATTAAAATATTAGAAAGAGATAAAATTTCATTTATTGGTTCACCCCTTCAAGGAATACAGGTTTTAGGTCCTCTTGAGACCCGTTCACTTAATTTCGAGAATGTAATTATTATGGATATGAACGAAGGAGTAATGCCTAAACTGAAAATTCTTGAACCATTAATTCCTCGGGAAGTTATGCTGAATTTAGGATTAAACCGGTTAGAGAAGTCAGAAGAGATACAGAGATACCAATTTAGGCGTTTAATTGATTCTGCAAAAAATATTTATTTTATATATGAAGAAAATCAGGAAAAAGAGAAAAGTCGGTTTATTGAAGAATTATTATGGGATAAACAGAAAAGGTTAAAAAAAATAAATGTTGTTAGTATGCCTAAAGCTTCTTTTTCTTTTAAAGTGATAACTGAATATTTAAATATCCGGAAGACCGTTGACATGGTTGAATTTTTAAAGAAATCTAAATATTCCGCGACAAGAATCAGTACATATCTTAGGTGTTCGCTAAAATTTTATTATCAGTATGTATTAGGATTTAAGGAAAGTGAGGATTTGTTAGAAGAACCCAATGCCTCCCATATTGGAACATTTATTCATGAATTATTAGAAGATACATTCCAAAGATTTATAGGGATAAAACCGAATATAGACAAAAATTTCGAAAAATATTTTTTTAAAGTTATGGACGAAAAATTTGGAAAAATATTAGCTAGGAGAATGAGATCAGATGCTTTTCTTTTAAAAAAAATTATGGTTCAAAGACTTGAGAAGTTTCTTATAAATGAACGTATTCGGAATGTTACAAAATTAATTTGTTTAGAAGATAGAGCTGACGGAATTATGAAATTAACAGATAAAGAAGTGAAATTTATATATACCGTAGATAGAATTGATCAATTTGGGGCTAAAAGTATTAGAGTCCTAGATTATAAGACTGGAGGTAGTAATATTTCTCCAAAAAACTTAAAATCACTTTTAAAAATGGAGATGAATATTCCTTCAATTAAAGAGAATATTAGGTCTTTTCAATTACCAATTTACTACTATTTTATTTCACAGAATTACCCTGAATGCGATGTAAACGCGGAATTATATAATATTAGGTCTTTAAAAAGAACACCTTTTATTTTCGATGGAGATTTTTCTCAGAAAGAAGAAGTTATGGCTATATGTATGGATGCACTGGATCTAGTTTTTTCTGAATTATTTGATATTAATATAAGCTTTAAGCCAATAAAGCAGGATAGGCAGTGTGAGGTTTGTCCTTTTGTATTGCTTTGTCGATAAAAAAAGTATGTTGTATTTAGTAATAGTCACATTTAAGTTTTAAAATTTTAATAAAAAAAGGTAAGTAAAACATTTTTACTTACCTTTTTTTTATTTTTTAATTAAGATTTGAATAAATTATCTGAAATCGTTTCTTGGTGCCATCTTCTTTGCTTTACTTACACGAAGCTTTCGACCATTGATTTCGGAATCATTTAGAACATCTATAGCTTGCTGAGCTAGTTCAGGTGTATCAAATTCCGCAAATCCGAAACCTTTAGATCTACCCGAAAATTTATCTGTAATTATTTTAATTTCTTTAACAGCTATATGTTTTTCATCAAAACTTTTTTGAAGGTCTTCTTCAGTTAATCCAAATTCTAAATTCCCCAGATATACTTTTTTTTCGTCTTCCATTCTCAAACTCTCCTTAATTCGTAAATATTTACCTAAATAATAGAGAATTAACGTTTTTTACGTTTTTCCCTTCGTTTTTGTGACGGTTTTGTGTAATATTGCCTTTCCCTAAACTTTTTAACTATACCTTCTTTTTTGCACTGAGTCCTAAACCGTCTTAAGGCTCTTTCAAAGTCGTCTCTAGTCTCAATTTTTACTTCTGCCATATATCCTCCTTAATGTTTGAATAGTTATACCACATTTTATAGAATTTTGAAAGAAAAAATATCAAATAAATATTTATTACTTTATAATAGGTATAAAGCATGATATTATTTATTAGTTATGATACATAAAAGAAAACTTAATTTATGGGATATATTTTGTATAGCTTCCGGTGCTATGATTTCCTCCGGACTATTTATTTTGCCTGTTGTTGCTTACAAATATGCAGGCCCTTCTATGATTATATCATATTTGATAGCAGGGATGTTAATGATACCATCTGTTTTATCGCAATCAGAATTGCTCACGGCTATGCCCAAGAGTGGAGGAACGTATTTCTTTATAGAACGCAGTTTTGGTCCTTTTATGGGTATTTTTGGCGGTCTCTCAAATTGGTTTTCTATTGCTTTAAAAAGCGCGTTTGCTTTGGTTGGTATAGGAATGTTCTTAGAATATTTTGTTCCTTCAGTTGATTATTTTCAAATAAAACTTGTAGCTGCTTCGTTTTGTATAATTTTTACGTTAATTAACCTTTTTAGTGTTAAAGTGAGTGCTAGATTTCAGAATGTATTGGTAGGTTTTTTGCTTTTTTCTTGTTTGATGTATATAGTTTTTGGAATAAAGAAAGTTAATTTTGATTATTTTTCTCCTTTCATATCAAACGGTATCAAACCTATATTTTCAGTAGCAGGAATGGTATTTATATGTTATGGAGGACTAACTAAAGTTGCTTCTATTGCTGAGGATACAGAGAATCCTTCCAAGGTTATTCCGATAGGTATGTTTTTATCATTTTTTGTGGTTCAAATAATTTATATTTTATGTGTTGCTATAACTGTGGGTATTTTACCGGCTAATGAGTTTTTAAGTACTCGTACTCCTTTAACACAAGGCGCTTTAAGTTTGGGAGGGTTTTGGTTTGGCATAATTATGTCTTTATCAGCGATGACAGCTTTTTTCAGCACTGCTAATGCTGGAATACTTTCTTCTTCAAGAGTACCGTCTGCTATGGCCAAAGATGGTCTTCTTCCTTCTAAATTTTCTTTAGTTTTGAAAAAATCCGGGATACCGTATGTATCGGTAATTTCAACGGGTTTATTCATGCTAGTGCTAATTTTATTTTTAGATTTGGAGAATTTAGTAAAAACTGCATCTACTCTTATGATTATTTTATTTATGTTTGTAAATCTTTCGGTAATTATAATGAGAGAAAGTAAAATTATAAATTATCGCCCTAGTTTTAAAGCTCCGTTTTACCCTTGGATACAGATATTCGCTCTTATTGCTTATAGCTTTTTGATTTTTGAGATGGGAGCAGTTCCTTTAGTTATAACTATTTCATTTGTTGTTATAAGTTTTATATGGTTTATTTCCAATGCGAATAAATTAAAAAGACAATCCGCGCTAATGCATTTAGTGGAGAGGCTGACTGCTAAGGAATTTGTAAATAATACGTTAGAAGATGAATTAAAGGGCATATTACAGACAAGAGATAATATAATTAAAGATAGATTTGATCATTTGATTGAAGATTGTGATGTTCTTGATTTAGAAGAAAAAATTGATAGGAAGGAGTTTTTTGATTTAATTTCAGAAACCTTTTCAAGAAAATTCAATATGCCGAAAGAGAATATAAACATTTTACTTGAAAAAAGAGAGGAGCAATCTACTACTGTATTAGAAGAAGGGTTGGCTTTGCCTCATATCGTGGTAGAAGGTTTTCATAAATTTAGTATTATTATGGTTCGGGCAAGGAAAGGAATAATTTTTTCTTTGGATAAAAAACCTGTAGAAGTCGCATTTGTTCTTGCTGGAACAATTGATGAAAGAAATTTTCATTTACGAAGTTTAATGGCTATAGCTCAAATTGTAAGAGAACATAATTTCTATAAAAATTGGATGAGAATGAAAACAAAAGAGGGATTAAGGATGTTAATATTGTCATCCACAAGGCGAAGAGATTTATGATACCGAAAACAAAAATTATTGCCACATTAGGTCCTTCCAGTAGTTCTGAGACTATTTTGAGAAAAATGTATATTAACGGTCTAGACGTGGTTCGTCTTAATTTTTCACATGGAACAACTTCAGACCATATTAAAAAAATAGAACTTATCCGAGTTTTGAATCGGAAGATGAAACGGTCTATTAAAATTATGCAGGATTTAGAGGGGTATCGCATTCGTATTGGTAAATTAAAAAACTTTGTTGATTTAAGGAAAGGTAAAGAGTTTTATTTAATTCAGGATAATATATTAGGTACAGAAGAAGAAATTTATTTTGATTATGAAGGTTCGTTAAAGGGATTTAAAAAAGACACTTTAATATATATCAATGACGGTAAAGTAGTTGTTAAGGTAAAAACAGTAGAAAAAAAACGATTGAGAGTTAGAACTGTAACTCCCGGATTATTAATGGATAATAAAGGAGTCAATATACCCGAGGTAAACTTAGATTTTTCAGCTTTGACGTTAAAAGATCAAAAAGATGTTGAAGTCGCTATAAAATATAAACTTGATTATATTGCTCTATCCTTTGTAAGGAATAAAGGTGATTTAATATCTTTAAAAGAGATTGTAAAGACTAAACATTCGGAATGTAAGATTTATTCGAAAATAGAGAGCAAGGAAGCTTTAGGAAATATTGATAGTATTATTGGGGAATCTGACGGAATAATTGTGGCTCGAGGTGATTTAGGTATTTGTGTTCCGATATATAAAGTCCCTGTTATCCAAAAAGAGATTATTAAAAAATGCTGTTTGGCCGGAAAACCTGTTGTTGTAGCTACTCAAATGCTTGAAAGTATGACTACGGATTCTCTTCCGAGCAGAGCAGAGGTAAGTGATGTGGCAAATGCTATTTTAGACGGTGCAACCCATTTACTTCTTTCAGGAGAAACAGCAATTGGTAATCATCCTCACAAGGTTATAGATATGATGAATAAGATAGTTAAGAATACTGAAACCTATATAAAAAACACCAGGTCTTTTTATTTCTGATATTATTTATCATGAACGAAGCTTTTTTTATAGTAAGGTAATTTTGGTTTTATGCGGATTCCTGTAGGGAAGGGAAAAGCTAGCAGTCATGTTTAATTAAACAAAGATGTAAATTTAAAGTTAAAATATAAGTGTTTTTTTTATATGTATAGTTGACTTGTATTGGAAAAAAGAAAATGAGCAAGTTTTGAATGTTCGTTATTAAAAATTTAATTATAAGTTAGGATAGTAATTGTGAAAATTTTGGTTACTGCTGGTGCAACCTGGGTTAAGATAGATGATGTGAGGATACTTACTAATAGGTTTACAGGTAAGACTGGAAGGCTTATCTCTCAAGGATTAGAGAAGCGAGGTCATTCAGTAACTCTTTTGATAAATCCGCATTGTATTGAAGACGTTAAAAATTTAGAAATAGTTAATTTTAGTTATTTCGAAGAATTTAGAAGAGCTATTATTAATCTTTTAAAACAAAACCATTTTGATGCTATAATCCATACTGCAGCTGTAAGTGATTATAAAGTTGTTAAAGCTAGTAGGGGTAAAATACCTTCAGGAAAGGAAGTTCTTGATTTAGAATTGATTCCTACTGAAAAAATAATAAAACGGATAAAACGTCTGGCAAAAAAAACGTTATTAATCCAGTTTAAAATGGAAGCTAAACTTAAAGGTTTAGTGGATGCTGCGTATAATAGTCTTATTGATAATAAATCAGACTTTGTAGTAGCAAATGCCCTAATTGATTTAAAAAAAGGGTATAAAGGGTATATAATTGATAAGGATAAACAAGTGGTGCCGGTTTATTCAAGAGAAGAACTGATGAAAGGCCTGGATAAAATTGTTCGTTCCTATAAACTTTAAATATGAAAAAAATTAAAAAGAATATTTTAATAGGTGTTACCGGAGGTATTTCTTCTTATAAAACATGTGAATTAGTACGTTTTTTTGTAAAAGATGGTTTCTCTGTTAAAGTTATGATGACAGAATCAGCCGTAAAGTTTGTTTCTCCCTTAGTTTTTCAAAATCTTTCCGGAAATCAGGTATATACTGAAATGTTTCAGGTATTAAATGCTGAGACTATTCAGCATATTAGTTTATCCCAATGGGCAGACTTGTGCGTAGTTGCTCCTTTATCGGCGAATTCCTTATCTAAAATAGCCAATGGAATATGTGACAATCTTCTTACAACTGTGATATGTGCTATTAGTAACAAAACGAAAGTTTTGTTTGTTCCGGCAATGAATGAAAATATGTGGAAAAATCCTATTATTCAAAGAAATGTTAAAATAATAAAAACTATTATTCATTATACAATTCTAAATCCTCAAAAAGGCGAGCTTGCGTGCGGAGTTTACGGAGAAGGGCGTATGCCGGATCCCGAAGATATTTTTAAACAAGCAAAAGTAAGTTTAAAAAATAATTTATAAATATGATTGTTTGGTTAATCCTTTTATTTATATTATCTTTAATCAATTTGATTGCCATTTTGATTTTAGTCTTTAGGCCAAGAATTAATAGTTTGGAGTTTAAAAATAAATTTGAAAATTTTTCTGGGAACCAGGAGCGAATTGAGAAGTCAGTAAAAGCTGAGATTTCCCATAACAGAGGCGAGATAAATGATTCATTAGGTAACTTAAGAAAAGAAACATTAAATATTTTAAATACCTTTCAGGAATCAGTTCTGACTAGGATAAAAGAAACAGAAAATTCTCAGAAAAATCAATTAGATACTCTTTTAAAACAGTTAATTTCGTTAACCCAAATAAATGATAATAAACTTGAAAAAATAAGAGAAACTATGCAAGAAAGAATAAAATCTTTGCAAGATGAAAATACAAAAAAGTTGGATGAGATGAGAATCATAGTAGATGAGAAATTACACGCTACTCTGGAAAAACGGTTAGGAGAATCATTTAAATTAGTAAGCGAACGTTTAGAATCAGTATATAAGGGGTTAGGTGAAATGAGAACCTTAACTACAAGTGTGGATGATTTGAGGAAGGTATTTGCTAATGTAAAAACCAGAGGTGGTTGGGGAGAGGTTCAATTAGGCTCATTATTGGAACAGATGTTGACCCCTGATCAGTATGAAAAGAATGTAGCTACTAAAAAAGGCAGTAATAATCGCGTAGAATTTGCTATAAAGCTGCCTGGACAAAGTAAAGATAAAAATAAAATAGTATGGCTGCCTATAGATGCCAAATTTCCTCAAGAAGATTATCAAAGATTATTAGAATTTCAAGAGCAAGCCAATCCTGAGATGACAGAAAAGGCAGCGAAACAACTTGAGATAAGGATAAAAAGTGAAGCTAAAGATATAAAAGATAAATATTTAAATCCTCCTGATACTACTGATTTTGGAATTTTATTTTTACCGGCAGAAGGATTGTACGCGGAAATATTACGCAGGCCGGGATTATGCGAAATTTTGCAGCGAGATTATCGAATTATAGTAAGTGGACCTACCACCTTCGCGGCTTTGTTAAACAGTTTGCAAATGGGTTTTAGGACTTTGGCTATAGAGAAGAGGTCAAGTGAAGTTTGGAATTTATTAGGAGCGGTTAAAACAGAATTTATTAAATTTGGTGCTATTTTAGATAAAACGAAATTAAAATTAACTCAAGCCGTAAACGCTATAGATGATGCTTCCAGTAAATCTCGGAATATTCAGAAAAAATTAAAGAAAGTTCAAGAACTCCCAGTTGAAAAGGAAACAGTACTTATAAAAGAAGTTCCTTCTATTAAGGATAGTCATTAAGCCATTTAGAATGTATGAAAATCAAAGTAAGGGTCATTCCTAGGTCTAAAGAATTAAAGATTGAAGAGTTTGATGGAGGATTAAAAATTTATATAACCGATCCGGCTATAGAGGGAAGAGCTAATAAAGGTTTGATTGAGGTTCTAGCTCAGTATTATAAATTGAAAAAATATAATATTCATATAATTAAAGGAGAGAAAAATAGAGATAAGGTTGTAGAAATAGAGGCGTAAGCAGGCTATAAGTTGCAGGAGGCAGGAGAAGGGAGAACGGAAATACGTAAATACGTAGTGATGTAACGACGTAATGAAGAGAATAAAAAGGGATAAAAAATAACGTAGGGGCGCAATATTTTGCGCCCGTAACGATTATAATTATAAATTGTAGAATATTCGCGTCATGAATTCTGCTGGTGCAGAATGTAATAAAATTGTGGGGAAAAGAGAAAAATAGAAATAAAAGGTTGGCGAGTTAAACGAGTTGTCGGGTTTGCGGGTTAAAAAAGTTAATGAGTAGATGAATATAGAATATTGATGGAAATATGTTTCGCGATAGGGAAACGAAATTAATAAAAAAGGATAAAAATATTGTAGGGGCGCCGCTTGTCTGCGCTCGTAACATAAATAATTATTAGAAATTATAAAATATCAAAAAATAATACTAAGCAAATCATGAAATTGGTTGAGAAAGAAAATTGTTTTTTAATTGAAGATTTTTTCCCATTGAATATAATCGCTGGATTCACTAAACCATCTTTAAAAGGAGTACTTCCCGAAGATATAAAAGAAATAATGAGTTCTTTAGGGATTAATCCGGATGTGAGTTCTATGAATCAAAGGCATTCGGCGGAGATATTTCAGGTTAATAAACCAGGTGTTTATGAGGGAGATGCCATCTTTACGAGACAAAAAAACCATGTTCTTGTTGTAAAAACGGCGGATTGTTTGCCTATAATATTTTGTAGCGAAGATACAAAGGTAATAGGAGTTATACATATGGGGTGGCGCTCTGCTGATAAGGGTATATTTGAGAATATTTATAAAAGTGTTTTTAATAATAAGAATGAGAACACAGTTTATAAAATTGCTTTAGGCCCGGGTTTAAGAAGTTGTTGCTATAAGGTAGGCACTGAATTTTTAAATTATCCTAAAATAAAGGATTATTTAGAACTTAGGAAGAATAATCTTTATTTTGATCCAGTTAAGGCTGTTAAACAATATACTGTTAAGAATGACTATAATAAATTTTCTTTTTATGATACAGGGGTTTGCACGTTTTGCTCAGATAAAGGGTTTTTTTCATATCGTAAATTTTTTGATAATAATAGAACTTTATCATTTATTTCGAATAATTGATTTATAATAGTTTTGTTGAAAAAAATATAAATTGTAGTATCTTAATTAGTAAGAGCAAAAGTTTTGTTAATAGACAATATAAGTTTTTTTTAAAAAAAAGAAAGGTCTTTATGAGAAGTTTTTTAGAAATAAATGGTTTTTTTGTTTTTTTTATAATTTTTTTGTTTTGGGGATGTAATAATTCGAATCAAGATATAATCAAAAAAGAAAAATCTTTTGAACAGACTAATGATATAAAAGAACCGCTATTAGGAAAAATAAATAATTGGGAAATTAGTTTAAATGATTTTAAGAAAAGGTTGGTTAGAATAGATTCATACGGCAAAATAGAAGGGTTTGATATAAACGATTTCCAAGCAAGAAAAGATATGTTGTCTCAGCTGGTTACTGTAGAAATTTTGTATCAGATAGGTATCGAAAAAGGTGTAGATAAATTGGAAGATGTAATAAGTCTTACCGGAAAAACCAAAAGAACAGCTATTATTGATGAGGTTATGGTTAGTTTAGAAAAAGAAGTGTCAATAGATGAAATTGTAGCATTTTATGAAAATAATAAAGATTTGATAGGTATGCCGCTATTGGAGGCAAAGGAAAATATACGAAATGTTTTATGCGGCGAAAAATTAAATAATGAGATAGCAAAAGTTATTTTAGATTTTAAAAAAAGAAATAATGTGGAAATAAATGATTATTTATTAAAAGATTAGTAAGGGAAATATTATTTAATAACTATAGATATGAAAAATTTAAGAAAAAATAATCAGCGGGATATAGAAGCAATGATTAAAGATAATCCATGTATTAGCAATACCTTTAAGTTTTGGGTAATGGGCATTATTTTTATGATTGTTATTTTTAGGTTGTATATTGTAGCTTATTATTCAGAATGGAACATTGTGTCTCCAGAAATACTTCTAAGTGCGGTGTTAATTCTAATAGTCTATCTTTGGATTCAAGAGATGAGAGATAGGAGGCGTTTGAGTATGTTAAATATAAATCTCATGGCTATAAAGAAAAAACTTGAAGAAAATGAGATCAATATTATATCAACTTTAGTTTTAACGGAAGAAGCAAAAGATCCTTATGTTAAAGGTCATTCTAAAAAAGTTGCTGAATTATGTGTAATTATCAGTCAAGATATGAAATTAGAAATAGTAAAACAAGAAATTATTTATCGTGCGGGTATACTACATGATTTAGGTAAGCTTGGGATAGTCGATGTGATATTAAACAAAACTAGTTCGCTTAATGATGATGAGTGGGCAATTATGAAGAAACATCCAGTAAGAGCGGTTGAAATATTAAACCCTTTAACTTTTTTATTTGAAGAAAAGGAAATTATACTTCATCATCACGAAAGATATGATGGTAAGGGGTATCCTGGAGGATTTAAGGGCGATAAAATTCCTTTAGGTGCAAGGATTTTGGCTGTAGCCGATACTTTTGATGCTATGAATTCAGAAAGAGCCTATAGAAAAAAAATATCAAAAGATGATATTCTTTCGGAATTGAAAAGAGTCTCAGGGACACAATTAGATGCTGGAATAGTTAATATTTTTTTGGATATACTTAAAAAATATCCTTCTATTTGGAAAAGAGAAATGTGAAAATATTTTTAGTAAATAGAATAATATTAAGTAATAGAAAATAAAGTAAAAAAACAAATTTATTGATTGGGAAATGTTTAGGAGGTAATACTATGAAAAAAATTGTGATATTATTTTGCACAATTTTGTTTTTATGCGGATGTTTTGCCATAATAGATGATACCTCGGGAACAAGAAGAGTTAATAGCTTTGGAGTTAGTAAAGAGGAAAGTTTATATATAATTGAACAAGTAAATTCTAAGAGTGATGATGAAAAAAAAGTAATTAAATTTTTAAGTCGGAAAGAAGAATAATTGTAGTTTTTAGGAGTCTAAATATAAAGTAAAATGTTTAATTATTAAAATTTTATTAAAAAAGGGTAGTATGAATTAAACAGAATTAGGTTGGAAGATAAAAAATGATTTTTTACATTTTTTGTTAGTTATGATTTTATGTGGAATAATTATTATGGCAGAAGCAGTTGTTGAAGGTTAGCAAAAGATAATTGAATTTGATGGCACTACAAATGAAATTGTATTGGATATAAAAGAAAATGATGAAGTTGTAGTACAATAAGTGACCTCCATTGCGGGAAATTTGCCAAAAATTGAAAACCTTACCCTTGATAGAGATACACTTGCTATTCTAATAGTTATTAAGACAGGTAATTATTAATAATTAGGTTGTTCTAATGGTATTAGATGAACTTAAAGGGATTTATAGTTTTGATGTAATTCAAAGGAAATTAAACGATATTTAGGTTTGGCTGTTGCCTTCTGGAAGTTGAAGGATTATGCTAATCAGGAGCTAGTGTTAGTATTTTTTTTGATGCGTATGATTGAAAACTCATAGAATTTTATTTACTTCAATGATTAACTATTGCAAAAGTTGTCGATTTTTAGTAGCTATCACCATATGTTTTGTACTATGTGAATTCGCGGACTCTTCCGATCTATCTCATGATTTAAGTAATAAACAATATACAGATAACGAGTTAAGACAATTAGCTTTGGAAACTGGTATATTGCCAGCCGGATATGAAGATGCTTTTATAAAAAAAGATTTAGAAAAACGAGACATGGTTATTGTTTGGATACTTTTGTCTCAAGATGATAAAATTAAGATAGTGGAGAATATAAAGAAAGAATTTATAAAAAATAATGTAGTAATATTAAAAAATAGCATTTATTATGTTAATAAAATAAATAATATAATTTACCAAAGTATTTTAAGTAGGGATGCTAACTTTAGATTAGATGATAAAATTAAGTCTTTGATGAAATTAATTGCGGTTATAGAAGGGGATTATGATGATGGTAGGAATAAGAAAGATGTTCTTGTAGAATATATCGGTGAAGATGCTGCAAATGAATATAAATTTCAATATCCTTTTGAATTTGAATCTTTTTTTGGAGATAATTAGTTTTACCCATCAGGCTATGGATAATTTTGGTTTACATGAGTAGAAAGGAAAAACTTAAGAAGATTAGATGGATGAGATGTCCTCGATGTAAAAAAAAGTATAATCCTTTTTTATTTAGATTTAAAAAGTCGCTGATATTCAATAATAGGTTCAGATGCAACCGTTGCAACGGAAAGTTGATGTTTCCAGGATATTCCATATTATATGGAATACATTTAGCGTTGTCATTGTTATTAATGTTTTATTTAGCAGCTTTAATTATTGAAAATAATATTACTAATTTAAAACTAATAGCTTTTTTAGTAGGACTGGGTCTCTTATATTATGGTTATCTAAGTTATCATTTACCTTTATTTTATTGTAAACCGCGTATTGATAAATTATAAAATAAAGACATAAAAAAGAGATGTTTATAATTTTTATAAATTAATTAATAGCTGACAGACCTAAAATCTGTCACCGCTTAATCAAATATATAATTATTAAAAATTATGCATAAAGAAATTAATTTATTTTTAGAAATCGAATATTTGGGAACAAAATATTTTGGATTTCAAATTCAGAATAAAAAAATAGCAAAAGAAATTTCTATTCAGGGAGTTATAGAGGATTCTTTGAAGAGACTTTTTAACCAAGAGATAAGACTTAATTGTTCTGGAAGAACGGATAAATCTGTTCACGCTAAAGGGCAAGTACTAAATTTTAAAGTAAAAACGAAAATACCGATTAATAATATTAAAATTGCTTTAAATTCATTTTTACCTCAAGATATACGGATAAAACAGATAAAAAAAGTTCCCTTGGAATTTCATGCTAGATTTTCTGCTAAATCTAAGATTTATCGATATATTATTCTTAACCAAAAACAGCCTTCTGTTTTTTTGAGCGATTTTTCTTGGTATGTAAGTGGGTCTTTGGATATAAATAAAATGAAAAAAGTTTCAAAGTTATTAGAAGGTGAAAGAGATTTCTCATTGTTTGCTAAAGAGCCTAGAAAATATAAACATTGTATAAGAACGGTAAAATATATATGTATAAAGAAAAGGGGAACCTTTATTTATATCGATATAGAAGCAAATGGATTTTTGAGAAATATGGTACGGAATATAGTATCTTTTTTAGTAAGTATAGGGTTAGGTAAGGTAAAATTACAGGATGTTAATCTTATACTGGATAAAAAGATTAAACATTGCAATAATCCCGCACCTGGAGGAGGTTTATATTTATCGAAAGTCAAATATAAATAAATTTACTATAAAGACATAAGACCCTAAATGAGTATTTATATAACATAAGGGATATATAACTATGAATACAATACAATAGATGTTATATGTAGATTTTTATAACTACTGTGATATAATTTATCAATGGAAAAAATAATTTATTTATTTATAGCTATAATGATTTTTATTAGTTCTGGATGTTATGGTCTTCGTAAGAAATTTATACGGAAGAAGAAATACCAGAAAGAACCGACAGTGTATATAGATTTAAAAGATTATTCTACACAACCGGTTGAGGGGGAATATCTTTATTATTATTTGTATCTTAAGGGTTGGTTTGAGGAATTAGTTAAAGCTGTTGAAAAAGATATTAGCCCTAAAAGACAGAAATTAGCCGCCAATGAGGTTGCAAATAATTTAGAAAGGGCGATGACATTTTTAAATACAGAAGGTAAAAATGAAATTTATTCCATTTATGAGGAATTTTTAGAACTTAAAAAGGATATAGAACATAGTTCTAATTTTACTCAAAATAAAAAAAATTTTTTGTTATTAAAAATACGGAGTATTAAAAGTCAAGTTGAAAGAAAATTTAATTGGGTAGATGTTAAGAAATGGCTAATTTAGGTTTAAAAAGTTTCATATTAGGTCCTCTTTCAAATAATTGTTATATTGTTTTTGATGCTAATTCTAATGAAGGGTTTTTGATCGACGTTACTGCACCTACTGAAAAGATAGACGAGTTTATAAAAGAAAAAGGATTAAAAATAAAATTTATTTTTTTAACTCACTCACATTTTGATCATATTAGTGGTTTGTCTAGCTATTCGGTGCCATACTATATACATGAAAAAGAAGTTGAATTTCTTAAGGATCCTAGTCTGAATGGGTCATTGTATTTTTCCGCACCGTTAATAATAGAAATGTCCCCTGAGATTTGTCGGGATAACGATATATTATACTTAGGGAAACAACCTATAGAAGTAATCCACACTCCAGGCCATAGTCCAGGTTCAATATCTTTAAAGGTTAATAAATGGCTTTTTAGTGGAGATGCCTTGTTCTATGATTCTATAGGAAGAACAGATTTTACTTATGGTTCAGAAATTACCTTGATTAATTCCATAAAAGAAAAACTTTTGGTATTACCATCAGATACCATTGTTTATCCTGGTCATGGACCTTTTTCTACTATCGGCAGAGAAGTAGAGTTTAATCCGTTTTTACAATAATTATAATATGGAAGTTTTTTTTGAAACGTTCAATGATTACCTTAAAGTTGAGAAAGGGTTATCATCGAATACTCTTGACGCGTATTCTCGGGATTTACGCAAGTATGAATATTATTTAAAGAGTTTAGGAATAAATGATCCTAAAAAGGTGGTTCGTAAGAATATAACTGATTTTTTATTTTATTTACGTAAAGACATATCTCCGGTAAGCATTGCAAGATATTTATCAACTTTGAAAAGCTTTCATAAATTTTTATTAAGAGAAAAAATAACTTCTATTGATCCATCTGATCTTATAGAAACACCAAAGTTAGAACAAAAAATACCTGTTTATTTGACTTTAATTGAAGTATCTAAGGTATTAAAAGTTTCAAATTTGAAGAGACCTCAAGGAATAAGAGATAGGGCTATAATAGAACTTATGTATGCTACTGGTCTTCGTGTTTCAGAATTAGTAATGATTAAACTTTTTGATATAAATCTTGAAATTGGATTTATCAAGTGTAAAGGTAAAGGATCAAAGGAGAGAATAGTACCTTTAGGGAAAGCTGCTATACACTTTGTGGACAAATATATTAATCAAGCTAGAAATAAATTATTGGGAAAGAAAGTAAGTGCTTATGTTTTTATAGCGCAAGGTGGTAGAAGGTTGAGTAGGCAGAGTGTTTGGAAAATGATAAAAAAAATAGTTCGTTTTGCGGGTATTAAAAAAAAAGTAAGTCCGCATACTTTACGTCATTCTTTTGCTACTCATCTTCTAGAGGGAGGTGCTGATTTGCGGAGTGTTCAAGAAATGTTAGGTCATGCTAGCATAACTACTACTCAAATTTATACTCATGTAAATGAAACTAGATTAAGAAATATTCATAAAGAATTTCATCCCAGAGCTAGAAATGATTGAGAATAATCCATTAGAGGTATTATGTTAAACAGATTAAAAAATCTGTCGTCTGAGTTTTTAAATATTTTAAAGGAATCTTCGTCTTTAGCCGATTCTTTGGGGTTTAAAGTCTATCTTGTGGGAGGGGTTGTTAGAGATTTGATTTTAGAAAAAAATGTTTCTGATTTGGATATTGTAGTAGAAGGTGATGCTATTGTTTTTGCTGACAAATTATCTGAAGTATTTGGCGAAAAATTACAGAGACATCATTCTTTTGGGACAGCTACTGTTAATTTCAATGAACATAAAATTGATTTTGCCACTGCTAGAACGGAAACATATTCTCATCATGGAGTTTTACCGAAGGTTAGTTCGGCATCTATAGTTGAGGATCTTTTTCGGAGAGATTTTACGATAAATGCTATGGCTATAAGTTTAAATAAAGATGATTATGGTAAATTGATTGACTTGTATGACGGTTTGGTTGATTTAAAGAAAAAACTTATACGTATTCTTCATGAAAAAAGTTTTTTAGATGATCCAACGAGAATATTAAGAGCTATACGATTTGAGCAAAGATTTAACTTTAAATTTGAAGATAAAACTTTTAAGTTAATGAAAACGGCCTTAAATATAGAAGCTTTGAGATTTGTGGGGCATCATAGAATTAGAGACGAGATTTTTCTTATTCTTAAAGAAATTAATCCATATAAATATATTAAGAGAATTAATGATTTAGCGGGATTTTATTTTATTAATAGTCAAATAGAATTAAAACAAAAGGATTTAGAGATTTTTTTAAGAATAGACCATTCATTGACTTATTATGATGGAAAATTAAAGAACCATAAGGTATTACAACTATATCTAATATATTTAGCGGGTATTTTATGTAATCTTTCGTTAGAGAAGGTAAAAAAAATTACTCAGGACTTAGGGCTTAAAAAAAGAGATTCAGATATTATTTATTCTATAAGAAAAGGGCTTACATCTATCAAAAAGCTGGCTAATTATAAAACACCTCATATTATTTACAAAACCTTAAATTTTTATAGCCGGGAAAGTTTATTGTTTTTTTATGCTTATTATGGAAAAGAAGTAAAGAAAAATATTAAATTTTATTTAAATGAATTGGCAGATATAAAGTTGAAAACAAATGGAAAAGATCTTAAAAGATTAGGGTTTAAACCCTTAACAGCCTATAGTAAAATTTTTAAAAAACTTCTTTATATGAAAATAGATAAAAGGTTTAAAACTAAAGAAGAAGAATTAAATTATGCCCAGAGAATATTAGATAGGTTGGCCGAGGAGTTAAATCCTTAAAAATGATTTGTTTATATAAAATAAGCTAAACCCATTGATAATTGTATAGTTTTAGATTATAATTAAAAAGTTGCAAGATACTTTATAATATTAGAAATTTTAGCAATAATTGAAAATCTTATAATTTTTAAAAAGGAGTTTTAAAATGTCATTAAGAATGGAAAGAATAAATAGTGAGTTGAGAAAGAAGATTATGGAGATATTCTTAAGGGAGGTTGATGATCCAGACATATCTCTTTTATCTATAACAAAGGTTATTACTACCAATGATTTACAGGAAAGTAAAGTTTATTTCAGTGTTTTAGATGAAAATAAATATGAAAAAGTTCAAAGAAGCTTAAATTTAATGAAAGGATTTATCCAAGGGACTTTAGGAAAAAAAATAAGGCTTAAAAAAACTCCTCATCTGATTTTTATAAAAGATGATTCAATGAAGTATAGTGTAGATATATTCAAGAAAATAGAAGATGTTAAAAATAGCGGCCAATGGGATAGCGGAGAAACAATAAAAGAATCAGAGTAAAAAATAGCCTATATGAAAGATAAAGTTCTTAATGAAATAATAGATAAAATAAAAAGTTCTAAAAGTTTTTTTATAACTTCACATATACATGGTGATGGTGATTCCTTAGGCTCTGAATTAGCTATTTATATTCTTTTAAAAATACTTAATAAGAACGTAATAATCGTTAATAATGAAATTCCGGTTCAAACTTATAGTTTTTTACCCAAATTTAATGTTATAAAAAATAAAGTTGATAAAAGGAAATATGATGTCGCGATTGTATTAGACTGTACAGATTCTCATCGTGCCGGAAAGTCTAAAGAAATGATAGATAATGCTGATTATGTTATAAATATTGACCATCATATAAGTAATGTTTATTTTGGAGATATAAATTGGGTAAAACCTGCTATAAGTTCGACATCCCAGATAATTTATGATTTATTTGAAAAATTGGGGATAATGAATAAAAATATAGCTCTTTGTTTATATACGGGTATTTCAACGGATACAGGTAATTTTACTTATGATAATACCACAGGGGATACTCATAAGATAGTTTCACATTTGATGGAATATAAGATTAATCCAAGTATAGTTTATGAGAAAATGCATAGTACTTGTACACCTTTAGATTTGATTTTTATCGGTAAAACTATATCTTTTTTAAAGTTCGATTCTAAGAAAAAAATATGTTGGGCAGTTCTGGCTAATTGGGCTGAGAGAGATTATGACCTAACTGAAGTAATATTTTCAACTATGAGATTAGTCAAAGATGTAGAAGTACTTCTTCTTTTTAAAGAAGTAAGTAATAATAAGGTTAGAATAAATTTACGCTCAACCTTAGATGTTGATGTTAATAAGGTTGCTAAGTTTTTTGGTGGAGGCGGCCATAAAAAGGCAAGCGGCGTAACAATCAAAGGAAGTTTGAATATTGTTGAAAAAAAAGTAATCGCTTATATAAAGAAAAATACTAATACATATAAAAATAAAATATTGTAGGGACGCAATATTTTGCACCTGTAATAAAAACATTATAAGATAAAAAAAAGAAGAAAAGATAACAAATATGAGTAAATATGACGGCTTAATTTTTGTTAATAAACCTAGAGGAGTTACATCTCATGATGTAGTGGATGTTGTCCGTAAAAGACTTAATATTAGAAAAGTTGGACATTCAGGGACATTGGATCCGCTTGCCGAAGGATTGTTAATTATGCTTGTAGGAACATATACAAAGAAATTCTCTAAGTTTGCTAATTTTGATAAAGAGTATATGGGTATATTAAAATTAGGAGAAGTAACTTCGACAGGTGATTCTCAGGGTGAAGTTTTAAAAAAAAGTGAATACATTCATATTGAGATTAAGACAATTGAAGAAGCTTTTACACGTTTTCTAGGAGATATAAAGCAGATACCTCCTATGGTAAGTGCTTTAAGAGTTAAGGGTAAAAGGCTATATGAATTAGCTAGACGAGGTATAACTGTTGAAAGGGAACCTCGAGATATAAAAATTTATTCTTTAAAAATAGAAAAGTATGATTTACCGTTTATTGAGTTTTGTGTGCATTGTTCAAAGGGTACATATGTGAGAAAACTTGCTGAAGACATTGGTGAAACTCTTGGATGCGGAGCCCATATGGTTAAGATTTTGCGTCAAAGTATAGGACCTTATAAATTGAAAGATGCTGTGGAATTAAAAGATATAAATGAAGGTTGTTTACGAAAGATTACCCTCTAAAAGAATAAAGTGTATAGCAACTATAGGTGTTTTTGACGGCATACATCTAGGGCATCAGTTTATTCTTAAAAAAGTGAAAGAAGAATCAGAGGAAAAAACTTTAGCTTCATTAGCTATAACTTTTGATATTTTACCTCAACAATTTTTGTATGAGAATCTAACTTATACAGGTCGTCATCCTCGCAAATGTTTCCGTGGTTATATAACAGATTTTGAACAGAAAAAAGAATTTATAAAACTAATAGGAATTGATTATCTTTGGTTTTTGAAGACCAATAAACATCTTCTTGAATTATCTGCTCTTGATTTTATTGATCATATTTTTAAATATTTTGATATAAAGAAAATTATTATTGGGGAAGATTTTCGGTTTGGATATGAAGGTAAGGGCGATGTTAAATTTTTAAAAAAACTTTCTAAAAAATATAATTTTACGGTAAGAGTTTTAAAGAAAAAAACTAAAAATAAAAAAGTTATAAGCAGTTCAATGATTCGAGGTCTTATCAAAGAAGGAAATTTAAAAGAAACTAGAATTAATTTAAGCCGAAATTTTATTTTAAAAGGAAAAGTGATTAAAGGTAAAGGCGTGGGTTCTAAGTTAGGGTTTCCAACCGCGAATATAGCACCTTCTCATTATATTTTACCATCTGTGGGTGTTTATTCAGCATATGTTGTTGTAGGTAAAAAAAAATATTTAGCTGCCGTCAATATAGGCAGCAGACCTACATTAGTAAATTTTGGAGAAGTCCTTTTAGAAGTTCATATAATAGATTTTAAAATAAATATTTTGGGCAAAATTGTAAAAATATTTTTTATTGATAGAATAAGAAACGAACATAATTTCAAAACATTGGATAGATTGAAATCCGCTATCGCTCAAGATGTGAATCACATCATTTCTAAATATAGCACTCTACCTCTTTAATAACCACAACTTATAGTGTCGCACTAATTTGTTTAATAAAATATCTTGACAAATTCAATGTGGGGTTATATATTTGTATAGTGGAGTAAAAGGGAGTGAAGTGGAATGTGGTATGGCGAATATACACATACGATTGATGAAAAGGATAGATTTATCCTTCCGGCTAAATTCAGAGAGAAAATCAAAACTCTTAAAGAGAGAAATCTTTATATTACAAGAGGTCTTGATGGGTGTCTATTCCTTTTTGCTGAAGAAGCATGGCGTAAATTGGAGGATAAATTAAAGTCTCTTTCTTTTACTAAGCAGCAGTCCAGACATTTTAATCGTTTATATTTTAGTGGAGCTTCAGAAGTAGATATTGATACTCAAGGTAGGATTACTATTACGGAGTATTTAAAAGAATTCGCACAGATTAAGAGAGAAATAGTTATTATTGGAGTATCTGACAGAATAGAAGTTTGGGATAAACTACGTTGGAATAAATTCTTTAAAGAAAATCAGAAAAATTTTGAAGAGATGTCAGAGGATTTATTCGAAATGTAAATGGAATAATATTTTGAAGATGTTTTAAAGAGTAAGGGAGAATAATTATGATAAAAAGGACCTTTACAAAGATGAAACATAAAAATACTAAAGAAGTTCATTCAAATCCATTAAGGCTCTCAGTTGTAAATTTTGTCGGTTTCCATATTTGTCATATCTGTGAAAGTAAAGCTAAATCATCTAGATTATTTGAAAATGTTCGAGGTAAAAAATCTAATTTTATGGAAAAAGCAATATGATTACTTCTGAAATTTATTTAGATAAAATGGAAGATATAAAATTAATTCATCATTATCCGGTAATGTATAGGGAGGTTTTGGACCTTCTGGATATAAAAAATAAAAAAGTTATTGTTGATTGTACCTTAGGGGTTGGCTCTCTTGCGATTAAATTCTTTGAGGTTATGAGTAATGAATCTTTTTTGATAGGCATAGACAAAGATGAAAAATCATTGGAAGTGGCCCGTCAACGGCTGCAATCTTTAAATGGTCATTTTTCATTATGTAAATCCAGTTTTTCAGATATAGATAAAGTTTTAAAAAGTTTAGGAATAAATAAAGTAGATGTTTTTATTTTTGATTTAGGAATTTCTAGTTATCAGTTAAATAACCCTAATCGCGGATTTAGTTTTTTAAAAGAAGGTCCTTTGGATATGCGTATGGATAAGGATTCTTTTCTTTCTGCTTATGATTTGGTTAACAATTTAAGTCAAATCGAACTTGAAAATATTTTCAGGAAATTTGGAGAAGAACGTTATTCAAAAAGGATAGCCCAATCTATTGTAAAATTCAGAGATCTAGAGCCAATATTAACAACTGTTCAGTTAGCACAGATAGTCACAGATAGTGTTCCGCTAAAGGATAGATATCAGAGGGTTCATCCTGCCACAAGGGTTTTTCAGGCATTAAGGATTGCAGTTAACAGAGAATTAGAATCTATAGAAATTGCCCTTAAGAAAGCGATATCTTTTCTATCTTTAGGAGGAAGGATAGGTGTAATATCTTTTCATTCTTTAGAGGATAGGATAGTAAAAAATATTTTTAAAGATTACAAAAATAAAAATTTATTGAATATTATTACTAAAAAACCTTTGACACCTACAGAAGCGGAAAAGGCGGAAAATAATCCGTCACGTTCAGCAAAATTTAGAGTAGCTGAAAAAAATTAATAATTTATGAAAAAATTTTTACCTTTGATATTTGTTTTATTAATATTTATGGCTGGATTGGTCTATATAAATCAAAAAATCAATATTTATATTGAAGCCTACAATTTAAGTAATAATTATTCTTGTTATAATGAATCTATTGATAAGAGAGATTTTTTAATGCATAATCTTGCAAAAGAAATTTCGTTAGTAAAGGTAAATGAATGGGTTAGATCAGAGAATTATTCTCTTGTAGAGAAAGAAAATATATTAGTTAGAAGTAATAAGACTATAGAAAAAATTGGCGAAGACAAATTTGCAGTATATTTAGACCATTTCCTCGATATTTCAGGGTTTAATGCACCAGCTTTGGCTAAAGAAAAGAAATAAAACTATTTTAATTTTTAGAATTAACTGATATTTAAACCTCATTTATTTTGAACATTTAATAAATTATCAAATAACAGTTCCAATATTTTAATATTGTTTGGTATAATAAATATTGTATAGTCAATATATTTATGCTCGTATTCTATTTTGTAAGATGTGACTGTTGCAAAATGTAACATTTACATATTAATTTATATATTTAATGTTTATTTGTGAAAATACCAATAAAAAGTTTTAAAATGGATAAGAATAGTAAAAGGATAGATAAAGTTTATTTAGTTTTTATTTTTTTGTTTTCCCTCATAGTTTTAAAAATAACATATCTTCAATTATTTAAACAAGATTTTTTTAAGCGGCTTGCCCATGGCCAACATTATAAGATTGTCCGGATAGAGGGTAAACGAGGAAATATTTTTGATAATAAAGGCCGTATTTTGGCTACAGGTATGAATTTCTATTCTATTTTTGCTGACCCGTCAAGTATTAAAATAAATAAAATTATTGAACCGTTAGCAGTTAATTTGAGTTTATCAGAAAAGTTTTTAAAATCTAGGTTGGAGAAGAAAAAAAAGTTTGTATGGATAAAAAGAAGGGTATCTTGGGAAATTAAAGAAAGGATAAAGTCTCTTCAGTTGAAAGGTGTAGGCTTTATTAGGGAAGAAAAAAGGGTTTATCCTCAGAATCATTTAGCAGCATCAGTTTTGGGGATAACGGATATTGATAACAAAGGGTTAGAAGGATTGGAATTGTATTATAATAAATATCTTAGAGGCAAGGATGGGTTTGTAAGAGTTTTGCAGGATTCTGCGGCTAGACAAATTATACTTTCTTCACAAATAATAACTCCTCAAAGAGGAGATGATATTTTATCAACTATTGATGCTCAAATACAATATTGGACAAAAACTTATCTTGAAGAAACTATTAAAAAATTTGATGCTAAACAAGGAAGTGTCGTGGTTATGGATGCTTCTACCGGAGAAATTAGAGCTTTAGCTAATTATCCTTCTTTTAATCCTAACAACTTGGATTCTAAATCTTTTGAAAATATCAAAAATAAAGCAATCTGTGATATGTTTGAACCTGGGTCTGTAATGAAAATAATAACTCTAATAGCTGCAATTAGTGAAAATAAAACATTTGATAATCAAAAAATTTTTTGTGAAAATGGTAAGCTAAAAATTCCGGGAAGTATTTTGCATGATTGGAAACCTTTTGGAGAGCTCACATTCAGAGAGGTTTTTTTGAATTCTAGTAATATTGGAATAGCTAAGATAGTTCAAGCTATTACTCCAAAAATTTATTCTACTTATATAAAAAAATTGGGGTTTGGAGAAATAACAGGAGTTGATTTAAAAGGGGAAGTCCCTGGTAGCTTGAAATCTTTTAGTAAGTGGTCGAAAACATCAAATTATATAATACCTATAGGTCAGGAAATTGGCGTAAATCTATTACAGTTAGCCAGAGGGTTTGCGGTTATAGTTAATGGAGGTTATCTTGTTCAGCCGCATTTAATAAGTAAAATCTGTTCTCAAGGTGTATGTGAGACTGTACCGTATAAGAAGAAAAAAGTATTATCTTCATTAGTTGCGGATAAGGCAAAAGATATTCTTATTGATGTTGTATTTGAGGGTACTGGTAAACGTGCCGGAATCGAAGGCCGAAAAATAGGAGGCAAAACAGGAACAGCTCAGAAATATGATCCAAAAATAAGAAAGTACTCATCTTCAAAGTATCGCGCTACATTTATAGGATTTATAGCTGATTTGAACTCTCCTTTAGTGATTGCTGTAACTATTGATGAACCATTAAAATCGAACTTTGGTGGTGTTGTGGCTGCTCCGGTTTTTAGAAACATTGCGGATAAAGTAATTAAGTATATTGAAGGAGAAAGGTTTTTGGTGAGTCAATGAGGATAGAAGAAGTTTTTTTAAATTTAAATATTGATGATTCGGTAAAAAAAATATCTTTTAAAAGCATAAGTGAAGATACTCGGGATATATCAAAAGGTGATCTTTTTTTTATTATTAAAAGGGATAATTTTGATATTTTTTCTATTCTAAACGATATAGAATATAAAGTCTCTGCGTTTGTTGCTGATATAAAATATAAAAATAATTTAAAAGGTTATATTAAAAGTAAACCGGTTATTTTTGTTAAAAATATTAAGGAAGAATTTCATAGAGTGGTAGATTTTGTTTATGGTTTTAATAAGAAAGATTTAATGTTTATAGGAATAACAGGTACAAATGGAAAGTCAACAACAGCGACAATGATATATTATATCCTTAAAAGTATAGGGGAAAAGGCTTCTTTATTTAGTACTGTTAAAAATGTTATTGGTGATTCAGTTCAAAAGGCAGATTTTACCACTCCGGGATATCTTAGTATAAGAAAAATGTTAAGTAAAATAAATGATAAAGAGAGACATTATGTCGTTATGGAGGTATCATCTCATGGAATAGTTCAGCAAAGAATTAAAAATATTAATTTTTTAAGGTGTATTTTTACAAATTTAAGTAGAGACCATTTAGATTATCATAAAAATATGGAAAATTATTTTAAGGTAAAAAAACAATTATTTATTAATAATAAAAAGGGGATTTCTTTAATCAATATTGATGATAGGTATGGAAGAAAAATATTTAAGGAATTAGATGGTTCCATTTCTTATGGAATGAATTTAAATGCTGATTATAGAGCGGTGGATATAACCTTAAGTAATCAGGGTTCTAAATTCAGATTAGAATCTTTAGGTAAGTCTTTTAATGTAAAGACACGTTTATGCGGAAAATATAATGTTTTTAACTGTTTAGCAGCTGTAAGTACTGTTATCTCTTTGGGGTATTCCATAACAAAAGTTTTGGATGCTGTTAGTTCTTTTAATCCTGTTGAAGGGCGCTTAGAGGCAATATTAAATGATGTTTTTGTTGATTATGCTCATACCCCTGATGGGTTAGAAAAAGTTCTTAAAACTCTTTGGGAAGTTGGATATAGAAAGATTATTTGTCTTCTAGGTTGTGGAGGGAACAGGGATAAAGGTAAACGTAAGATTATGGGTGAAGTTGCTTCTTTATTTGCGGATTTTAGTATTATTACTTCAGATAATCCTAGGAATGAAGATCCTCTCGATATTTGTTTACAAATTGAGTCGGGATTTACGACGAATAATTATAAAATTTTGTTAGATAGAGAACAGGCAATAGAAAAAGCGCTTAAAATGTTTTTTAATTTTAAAGGTCAATATCTGGATACCAATAAAGGTAAAAAAGTTTGCCTTGTTGTAACAGGGAAGGGGCATGAAGAATATCAGTTGATAGGTAACACCAAATATCCATTTAAAGATGCTGATGTTATAAGAAAGATTATTAAAAAAATAAAATGTAAAGGCGCATGATAATTTCAGAATACGAACAATTGGAAAGAATAATTCAGCCGGAGAAGATTTGTAATATAAGGCTTTTTAAACCGATTACCGGGTTTTCTCTTAATTCACGATCTATAAATCCTAATCAAGCATTTTTTGCTGTTAGGGGTAAGCATTGTGACGGGCATGACTTTATTCAAATGGCTGTTGATAAAGGAGCTGTTTTTATAATTGCTGAAAAATATGTAAAGACTATACCTAAAGTTTCTTTTTTTATAGTAGAGGATACTTATAAGTCTTTAGAAAAAGTTTCTGCATATATAAGAAAAAAAAATAAATGTATTGTATATGGAATTACCGGATCTATAGGGAAAACCACAACCAAAGAAATATTAAGTTTTCTTTTAGAGCCATACTTCAAAGTTTTGAAGAATTTTAAGACCGAGAATAATATCTTTGGAGTTGCTAAGACTATATTTTCCTTAACAGATGAAAAAATATTGATTTTAGAGTTAGGAACAAATGCAAAAGGTGAAATCGAACAATTAGGTAAAATGAGCAGCCCTGATATAGGTATAATTACATTTATTAAACCCGTTCATTTAGAAGGTCTTAAAGATTTAAAAGGGGTCTTTAAGGAAAAAGTTTCTTTTATTGGGGTTAATCCTAAGATGAAGGTTATTTTAAACCGGGGAGATGTGTATCTTCGAAAGATTAAAAGCAGCAGTAATATTTATTGGTTTGGTAAGGATAAAAAAAATTATTTATCTTTTGTCCGAGCTAGTACGAACGATAATGGTTCTGTGTTTATGATTCAAGGCAAGTATGAATTGATATTGACTAAGCATCTGGATATTTTTATCGTCAATTTTTTAGCGGCTATTTCAGGCGCTCATATATTAGGAATACCTTTAAAATGTTTAGTTGAAAGAGCTAATTTATTTAAAGAATTCCCGGATATGAGAATGAATATGATAGAATCTAATGGGCTTTATATTTTGAATGATGCTTATAATGCTAATCCTTTTGCTTTAAGAGAAGCGCTGAGAAGCCTTAAATCTTATCCTTTTAAGAAGATAGCAGTTATTGGAGATATGTTAGAGTTAGGTAATAAAAGTATTTATTATCATGAATCAGTAGCAAATGAGGTTATTAAAAATAATTTTGAATACTGTCTTACTTATGGGGATTATTGTGTTTATTTAACAGATAAACTTAAAAAAATAGGGTTTAAGAAAACAAAACATTTTAATTCTCACAAAGAAATTGTTAAATTTATAAAAGATATAATTAATTTTAAAAGTTGTAGAAGAGAAAAATATTTGATTTTTTTAAAGGGCTCACGGAATATGGAGCTAGAAAAGGTAGTGCAGGGGCTTATTGATTAATTTTGCTAATTTAACTGTAATTTTTGTAATGTTTATAGTAAAATAACATCCTGCGGATATTATTCTATAAAATAATATTATTTTGAAGAGTAACTTGACTTATGGTTGCAGAACCTGCAAGTAGTTTGTAAAAATGGGGGCTAATAATTAATTTTTATTTAAAAGGTTTTGTATTTTTTATCTTTAATTAAATAGATATTTTATGATTTACCATTTATTTTATCCTTTAGCTGAAAAATATTTTATTTTTAATGTAACAAAATATATTACCTTTAGGGCGGGTTGTGCCTTTTTGACTTCATTCTTGATTGTTTTTCTTTTATGGAAATTTACATTGAAGCATCTTAAAAAACTAAAAATGATTGAACGTATAGATATGTATGGTCATATACACTTGGAATCACTTTATGGAGGAAAGAAGGGAACTCCAACGATGGGGGGGGTTTTAATACTTTGTTCCATTCTGATTACTACTCTTCTTTGGGCAAGATGGGATAATCCGTTTATATGGATAAATCTTTTAGTTATGATATCTTTAGGGATATTGGGATTTAATGATGACCTTTTAAAGATTAAAAAAGGTAAAGGACTTTCCCGTTATAAAAAGCTATTTTGGCAATGTATTATTGGTTTAATCTTAGGATTTTTGCTGGTGACGACGAAAGTCATCAATACGACTTGGTCATTTCCTTTTTTTAAAAATATTATTATTAATTTAGGGATTTTCTATATTTTTTGGTTCACCTTAATTATTGTAGCTACTTCTAATGCTGTAAATTTCACTGATGGATTAGATGGTTTAGCTATAGGGGGATTGATTATAAATTCTCTAATTTTTGGATTTTTAAGTTACATGGCAGGACATATTAATTTAGCTAATTATCTTTTTATCCCCTATGTGAAAGAAGCAGGTGAGCTAACTATTTTTTGTCTTGCGCTTATGGGGGCGGGATTAGCCTTTTTATGGTTTAATTGTTATCCGGCTGAGGTTTTTATGGGTGATGTTGGAGCTTTAGCTTTAGGCGGAGTTATTGGGACAATAGCGTTATTAATTAAACAGGAATTTCTTCTTTTTATAAGTGGAGGAATGTTTGTTGCAGAGGCTTTAAGTGTTATATTACAGATTTTTTTCGTCAAATTAAAAGGAAAACGATTATTCAAAGCCGCTCCCTTACATCATCATTTTCAACTTTTAGGTTGGAAAGAACCAAAAATTATTATACGTTTTTGGATTTTTTCTATTATGTTTGCAGTTTTAGCGTTACTTACAATTAAATTACGATAAAAAAATCTTATTTGTTTTATTAAGAATTTTAATTATTTGAATTTGTTTAATGTTTCAAAATTTATATTTCTTGTTTTGGTATTAAAATTTTAAAATAAATGAATATAGATAATTTAAAAAATATTTGTGTTGGCGGTTGGGGTAAAACAGGTATTTCTTTATGCAATTTACTTTTAGCCCTAAACAAGAGAGTTAGAGTTAGTGAAATGAAGGAAAGAGGATCTTTTCCCTCTTCTATGGTAGATAGTTTTATTGAAAAAGGTGTAAAAATAGAATTTGGCGGGCATACTAAAAATTTTATAAAAGGTTCTCAATTATTGGTTATTAGTCCGGGAATAGATACAATAAATTCTCCTCTTATAAAATTCGCGAATGAACTTGGTATACTTTGTGTGGGAGAGATAGAGTTTTGTTTTTGGTTGAGTCAGGCTAAGTTTGTTGCGATTACAGGTACAAATGGTAAAACAACAACTACTCATTTGACCCATGAAATACTTAAAAAGAAGCGAAAAAGAGTGTTTTTAGGCGGTAATATTGGTATCCCGTTATCTTCATTAATATTGAACACTAAAAAAAATGATATTGTTGTGGTCGAAGTGAGTTCCTTTCAGTTGGAAACTATAATCGAGTTTAAACCTTACGTTGCTGCTTTACTTAACATAGAACCTGATCATCTTGACCGCTATCCGCGAATTCAGGCATATTTAGATGCAAAACTGAATATTTTCAAAAAACAAGATACAAAAGATTGGGCTATTTTAAACAAAAATATCAATTTTCGAGGTAAAATTGAAAAAGGGATAAATGCTCAAAAAGTTTATTTTTCTAATGAATTGTCTAATGAAAATTTTTCATGTATTTATAAAATTGCAAGTATTTTTGGGGTAAGTAAAATCGATTGTATAAATATGTGTTCTTCTTTTAACGGGTTGCCTCATAGGTTAGAGTTTGTGAAAAATATAAACGGTGTAAATTTTATTAATGATTCAAAAGCTACAAATCCATCTTCTACTATTTGGGCTCTAAAGAATATTAAAACACCTATAATTTTACTTGCTGGAGGTAAAGATAAAGGGTTGGATTATTCTTTAATTCGCCCATATTTAAAAAAAGTTAAAAAAATAAATCTTTTTGGTGAAGCGTCTTCTAAAATTAAAGGATTTATTGATAAAAAAATTAGAACGGAATCTTTCTCTTCATTGCAAGATATTATTGCTTCATCCTTTGTCGAGGCTAAAACAGGTGATACAATCCTTTTTTCTCCTATGTGTGCCAGCTATGATATGTTTGATAATTATATGCAACGAGGTAGTAAATTTATAGAAATTGTAAATAACCTTGATCCATGATAATTGATACGGTTGACGGGTATGTTTACGATGCTAGTTTCGGTTTAGAGGTAAAGTTTATGGACAAGAGAGTAAAAGTAGAGACGTAACGATGTAGCGAAGTAACGAATTGAAGAAAGAGAATAAAAAGAAGAAAAGATTGAAAATTGTATTGCGGGTTTAGAGATGGAAATATGTTTCACTTTGTTCAGCGATATTTACGCCATTTTATGGTGTGAAATAAGTTTTGCTTCGGCAAAACGAAATTAATTGAAATTTGTTGAAATAGATATAAAACAGATAGAAATAAAAAATTGTAGGGCCGCGCGTGTCCCGGCTCATGATTATATAAAAATGTGTAAAATTGTAATATAAAGATATCGTATGGACAAGGCCTAGCCTTGTCCGAGAAAGAAATAATGGGAATGTTAATCAATACGCGATACGAAAATTCTATGACTTCTAAAGAGTTAAAAAAAGAAAGAAAATTTATATTTATATCTATTTTCTCATTGACCTTATTTGGTATACTTATGGTGTACGAGGCTTCCGGTATATATGCTTTTAAAGAAACTTCAGATGCAGCTTTTTTTTTAAAACGTCAACTATCTTTTTTGTTTGTCGGATTGATATTTTTTTATATTTTTTTATTTTTGGATTTAAATGTTTTACGGCGTTATAATAAGAGTATACTTGTTTTAACAATTTTATCTTTGATTGGGCTTTTTATTTATGGAAATAAAGCCGGAGGAGCCAGAAGATGGTTAAGTTTATTCGGTGTGAATATACAGCCTTCTGAATTATTAAAAATCTCTTTTTTGCTCTATACTGCTGATTATTGTAATAGAAAAAATAAACTTATAAAAAATATTAGGTATGGATTATTGCCTTTAGGCTTAGTTTTAGGGTTAATATGTATTTTACTTGTTTCCCAGCCAGACTTAGGCACATCAATATTTTGGGTATTGTGGACAATATTATTTGTTTTTATTTGGGGTGCTAAACTTAAACATTTAGCTTCTGTTGCATTATTGGGAAGCATAGGACTATTTTTTTTAATAACTTTATATCCATATAGATTCCGTAGAATAACCGCATATTTAAATCCATTTGCGGATTCTCAAGGGGCTGGATTTCAATTAGTTCAATCTCAAATAGCCTATGGAGTAGGCGGATTATTAGGTGTTGGGTTTGGAGAGAGTAGACAAAAACTTTTTTTTCTTCCGGCAGCACATACTGATTTTATTTATTCTATTATTGCGGAAGAATTTGGATTATTAGGGGCATTAGGAATTCTTTTTATTTTTATCATTTTATTTTATAAGATGATAAAAATATCTAATGACGCAAAAGATAATTTCAAAAAGGGTATACTTAGCGGGATAACGTTAATATTTGGTTTAGAGGTAATATTAAATATAGGGGTTAGTTGTGGGCTTTTTCCGACAAAAGGATTGTCTTTGCCGTTCATTAGTTATGGAGGCAGTAATTTAGTGGTACATTATATACTTTTAGGATTATTTTTTAATGCTTCTAAAAAAGAGGATAAAAGTTTCAATAACTTTCGGTAATTTTTTAGAAAAATATTTAGAAGGTGCATTTTTAATATAAATAAAATTTATGCGTATATTATTAGCATGTGAACGAAGCGGAGGACACGTCTTCCCGGCTTTAACTATAGGTAAAAAAATAAGGAATAAGTCAAACAATGTATATTTTTTTGTTACTTCATCAGCTTTAAAAAAATATATAAAGAATGAAGGGTTTTATGTTTTAGGAAGAAGCTTTACGTTTCGTAATTTGTTTTTAGAATTGTTTTGGCGTTGTTTTGAAGCATTTTATGTAATCCTTAAAAGTAAGCCTCATGAGGTAATAGGCTTTGGCGGCAGGGACAGTTTTTTTTTGGTTTTATGGAGTGCGTTGTTAGGGTTAGATACTAAAATTTATGAGCCAAATTTAAAGTTTGGTAAAGCAAATAGGATACTTTCAATTTTTGTTAGTAAAATGTTAAGAGGGTTTCCATATGAGGGTAATAACAAAAAAAATATAGTTATCGGTATACCTCTTAGGCAGAATATTCGAAAAATCGATAAATCAGAAGCACGTAAAATTTTAAATTTTGATAATAAACCTGTAATTTTTTGTTTTGGAGGGAGTCAAGGTTCAGTCTTTATTAATGATGTTTTTATTGAATTTGTTAAAAAATTTCGAAAAGATTACCAAATTATACATATTACAGGTAAAATAGGATGCTTTGAAATTGAGCAATTTTATAATACAATAGATAATAGAAAGTTTGTTAGAAGTTTTTATTATGATATTGGGGTACTATATAGTGCGGCGGATATAGTTGTTTCTAGGGCAGGCGCGGGAACCTTAGGTGAGATTTCCTTTTATAAAATTCCTTCAATTTTGATACCCCATCCTGGGGGAGGTGGGCATCAAAAAGAAAATGCTTCTTATTTTGCAGAAAGAGAAGTCGCTAATATGTACATGCAAAACACATTTTGTTATCAAAATTTTAATATCTATTTAAGGAAAATTATTTGTGACGAGGACTTGAGAAATTCTATGAGTAGAAATTTTAATAGAATCAAATTAGGGGTAGGTTATGAAGATTTTTGTAAAGATAATCGTTTTTAGTTTTATCCTAAATGTTCTTCATATTAGTGAAGTTTTTCCTAGGGCTTATGATAAAGATAAAGATTCTAAACAACTAAGGTCTAGTCATTTTGTGATTAATTACCATAAAGACGTAGATTACTCTCATGTTAATAAAATAAAAAATACGGCTGAGAAATATTATACAATAATTACACAGGAATTTAATCTAATACGTGATGAGTTTTGGTCATGGGAGAATAGAGCAAAAATTTTTATTGCTAAAGATCGTGATGATTATAAAACTCGTTTTGAATGTCCTCCTTGGTCTGGGGCCTGTGTTGATTATATAAATAAAAAAATTTATACTTTTCCTAATCATCAGCAGTTTGAATCTATTCTTATTCACGAATTAACACATATAATTTTTCGGGAATATGTTGGGACTGGTCAACTACCTCTTTGGTTGGATGAAGGAACAGCTTGTTATGTTGAAGATAAGTATGCAAAAACAAAATATAAAAATTCACTTTTTGAATTAAAAAAAAGATTAAAAAATGATAAATATATTAAATTGACTGATTTATCTAACATAACCGGGACAAATTTAAAGAGTTATCCAGATGAAGATGTTCGTTTTTTTTATCTTGAATCTTTTTCGATTGTAAATTTCATTATAACTAAATACGGAAAAAGAAAATTTTATAATTTAAAGCAGGCTCTTAAGAAAGGGTATAGTTTTGAAGAGGCATTAGCGAAAAAATTTTATTATCTTAAAGATTTAGATGGTTTGGAGAAAGCATGGAAAAAATTTTATCTAAAATAACTAAAGCTTATTTTATAGGTATTGGAGGAGTAGGTATGAGCGGGATAGCTCTTCTTCTTAAGGAAAGGGGTATTGAAGTTGCAGGTTCTGACCAAAATTATAGCGCTACTGTAAAAAATCTTCAAGAAAATAATATCAAAGTTTTTTTAGGCCATGCCGCTAAAAATATAGATATAGATGTAAATATAATTTGCTATTCCTCAGCAATAAAAGAGAATAATCCTGAAATAATTGAAGCAAAAAAAAGAGGAATAAATGTTTTAAATAGAGGGGAATTATTAGCTAAATTATGTGAAGATAAAAAAATGGTCGCTATTGCAGGTAGTCATGGCAAAACAACTACAACCGCATTATTAAGTTATCTTCTTATTAATTTAGGTCATAATCCTACGGTTTTTTTAGGCGGACAATCGTTAAATTATTCGAGAGGTGCCTGGTGGGGTGATGATGTTTTTGTTAGTGAAACAGATGAAAGTGATGGAAGCTTTCTTTATTATAGACCATGGATATCTATAATTACAAATATAGATAAAGAACATTTAGAACATTATGGAAGTATGGAAAATTTAAAGAATAGTTTCATGAAATTTGCCCGTCAAACTAAAAATAAAGTTATTGGGTGGGGGGATCAGCCTTTTATAAAAAACATTTTATCTGAAGTTGATGGTATTAGTTTTGGATGGGAAGATCATAATTTGGTTGTTGGAAAAAATTTTCGTTTTGATGGTATGTATAGTTGTTTTGATTTACATATTAAAGGTGAATTTATTGATGAAGTAAAGACACCCCTTTTAGGAGAACATAATTGTCTTAATACTTTGGCGGTTTTTGCGTATTTTTTACATATTGGGGAAGATTTAGTTAAAGTAAATAAAGCTTTGAAATATTTTAAAGGGACTAAGAGACGTTTTCAGATTAACGGAACTTATGAAAATATAACATTTGTTGATGATTATGCTCATCATCCAACAGAAATAAAGGCAGTTTTAAAAGCAGCAAAGTTATTAAACCCTAAACGATTATTTGTTATTTTTCAGCCGCATCGTTTTTCTCGTATCAAATCCCTAAAAGATTGTTTTTCCGGTTGTTTTTCTGAAGCGGATGAACTTGTTATAACTGATATATATAGCGCGTCTGAGGAGAATATTGAGTTTATAGATCCATTATATATTTATAAAATAATTACAAAAAATATTAAAAATAATGTGAGTTATGTTTCTAAAGATAAGCTGGCTCAGGATATTCCTTTAGTTCTAAAGAAGGGAGATCTTGTGCTAGCTCTGGGAGCTGGAGATATAAATATCGTAATGCGTGAGGTTATAAGTGAATTTAAAAAATATCGAATTAAAGCGCGATGTTGATCTAAAAAAGTTTAATACCTATAAAGTCGGAGGTAAAGCAAGTTTATTAATAATTGCTAATAGCACTAAAGAAGTTGGTTCCGTTATTAAAGATTATGGATTTAATCTTTATATATTGGGGGGAGGATCAAATTTACTTATAAATGATGGAAAGATAACAACGCCAATATTAAAACTTGGTCAAGGATTTAATCGTATTCGCAGGAGTGATGATTATGTTGAGGTAGGAGGTTCTACTTCTTTATCTTCTTTGCTTAAATTTTGCCTTAAAAATAATTTTGGCGGAATAGAAAATTTAGCTGGTATTCCGGGGACGATAGGCGGATTGATACGTATGAATGCTTCCTCTTTTGGAACAGCTTTATCGTCTTATCTTGTGGAAGTGGATACTATAGATGAAAGAGGAAATACTAATACTTTTAGGAAAAATGATATTTTTTTTGGATATAGATATTCATCTCTTAAAAATGTTGTTATTTTAAAGGCTAGATTTAAGTTTTTGAGTAATAGTTGTTTGAGGAGAGCTATTAAAAATATTATACTTAAAAGGTATGATTTTCAGGATTATAGCTATCCTAGCTGTGGTTCAGTTTTTAAAAATCCTCCAGATGTAAGTGCTGGTTATTTAATCGATTCTAGTGGATTAAAAGGAATTAAATATAATGATGCTCAAATTTCACATATACATGCAAATTATATTATTAATCGTGGTTCGGCAAAGTATGAGGATATAGATTTTTTAATTCAAAAAATAAAGAAAACTGTTTTGGCTGAGAAGTGCGTAGAGTTGGAGGAAGAAGTTATAAGATGGACATAGAGAAGAAGCTCTTAGCGGGCAGTATTTAGCTCATAGGAAAAAAAGAAGAATTATATATTGCTATGCGGTGTAGAATAATTTTAGCTTTTGTTAAACGCAAATATTATTAATGATTAAAATGGACAATATAGTTAGACACAATATAGTGTGTAGCTACAGAATAATTTAATTTTTGTTTTTAATTTTGTATTTTTGTTTTGATTTATTATATTTTTAGTTTTTAGTCTGGGGTTTTAAATCTAATGTTTAATGTCTATTGTTTTTAGTCTGTGGTCTTAAGTCTAATGTCTGAGGTCTATTGTAATATGAATTTGTTAAAAAATAAAAAAATAGGTGTTTTAGGCGGAGGTGTATCCGGAGAAAAAGAAATTTCTTTGATTTCTGCTAAAGGAGTATTGGAGGTATTGTGGAGGAAGAAATTAGATGCGGTTTTCATTGATATTTCCAATACTTGTCATAATAAAATTAGGGACCAAATAATTTCTTATAATCTGGATTTAGCGTTCATAGCTCTTCATGGTGGATTCGGTGAAGATGGCGGAATTCAAAGGGTTTTAGAAGATATAAATATTCCATATACGGGTTCTCGGCCTTTATCTAGCCTTATATCTATGGATAAGGTTTTAGCAAAAAGCATTTTTTTAAAGACTAATGTTCCGACACCGGACTTTTCAATTTGTACAGAATTTAAAAATATACCTAGAAATATGGAATTACCGGTAGTGATTAAACCTTCTTGTTCGGGATCAAGCTTAGGTATATCTATTGTAAAAGAACAAATGAAATTAAAATCAGCTTTTGATTTAGCTTTTTCATATAGTCATGAAATAATTATAGAAAGTTATATTCAGGGCAGAGAATTGACAGTAGGTATTTTAGATGGAAAACCTTTAGCGGTGATAGAAATAAAGCCTAAGAAAGGTTACTTTGATTTTGATAATAAATATGGTGACTTAAAAACAGATTTTATAGTACCGGCAGAATTAGAAGATTGTATTTATAAAAAGGTTCAAGAAACTGGGGTTTTGGCTCATAATGAATTAGGTTGTCGTCATTTTTCGCGTGTAGATATGATATTAGCCAAAGATAATAGGTTATTCGTTTTAGAAGTTAATTCTATACCCGGCTTAACGTCACATAGCCTTTTACCCCTTTCTGCTGCAGCTTGTGGTTTAAATTTTGATAATCTAATATTAAAGATGGCGGAGTTGACTTTATGAGAAAGAGAAAGAAAAAAAAGATTAAGTATTTGCCTTTTAAAATTAGTCCTACCCTTATTAAGGGTAGTGTGTTTTTTATTTTATTAATTTTTATTTTTGGTGGTACAGGTTTTATGGTTTATAAATCTGATAATTTTAGGGTAAAAAAAGGAAGTATTCATTGTAATGTTCAATTAGATAAAAATATTTTAAATCGAATAATGGGTCAGTCTTTATTCGTAATAGATATTAAAGCTATTTCGGCAGATATTCTTGAGCGTAACCCTATCTTTAAAAAGGTGTCTGTTGTGAAAAAATTTCCGTCATCTTTGATTATTGAAGTTGAAAAAAGAGAGTTATTTGCTCAAATTAAGGGGAAAAAGTTTTATCCTATAGATGTAGATTTAATAGTTTTAACTAATGGCCAATCTAATCCATACGAAGGTTTGATTTCTATTGAAGCTAGTAATTATGAACAGTATTATAAGATTGGGGATGAAGTTATTAATGAAAAAGTAAGAAGTTCAGTTAATTTGGTTAGGGCTTTTAAAGATAATGAGTTTTTCAAAGATTCTAAAATAAAATCGATAAATTCTTCTTCTATTCAAGCATTATATTTTATTTTGGAATTAAATATTTTAGATGAGAATAAAAAATTTTTCAAAAAAGATATAATGGTTAAAATTGGAGATGGGAAATTTCAAAAAAGATTAGAAAAACTGAGGGAAGAAATTCAAGTATATTTTAAGGATAAACTTTCTTTAGTAGAATATTTCGATTTAAGATTTGAGAGAGTAATTGTAAAATTAAACCGGTGAGGTGAAGATATGTTATGCTTTTTTTTAGAAATAATAAAAAATAATTAAATGTATTATGTATGTTGATTGCGCGATTGTTTTTGATGAGGACAAAAGTTTTATAACTTTTAGCTCGTTAGAAAAGGGAAAATTTAAGTTTATACAGGAAATAGAACTCCCATTGCCTTTAATGGAACAAAATGTTCTAGATTTTTTATATCAAAATATTGAGACTTTTGATAAAAAAATTAAAGAAATAGAAAATAAAAAATCGTTTATAATAAAAAAAATATTTTTAGGATTGCCGTGGAATTTTGTAGAGAGTAAAGTAGTCTCCGAAACTTTCCTTTTAAAACGGAAGAAAAAAATTACAACTGGAGATATTTCATTGGCAAAAAGTTATTTGGAAAATAAATTTTTAGATTGGGATGACTTTTGTGTGCATAATATCCCAATACATTTCAATGTGGAAGGGATTGAATATGATAATCCCCCTTTAAATTGTTGGGCAAAAAAAATTGAGATAAAATCATTATTGATGTGGATTAAAGATAAAGTTTACAAAGAAGTTGAATCAATTTTTGACAGTTTAGATAGGGTTTTTGGAGGGGTTATTGCCGGACCAATAGGCTTATTTGCACAAGTTTATGAGAAAAAGAATGGTATTCAGGCTGTTATATCTATTGATTATGGTACAAGTCATATTGTTATAAGGGATAAAAGTGGTTTTAATTTTATAGAGTATACTGATTTCGGGGTAAAAAAAATTTTAGATAAATTGGCAAATGAATTCTTAATATCTCTGTCTTTGGCAGAAGAAGTATTTTTGCGCTATATTTCATTTAAGGAATTATCTTATTCTAAAGAAATTACTGTGAAGAAAGAAGATTCGTATATAAATTTGAGTACTCAAAGTATAAATATGTTTACTAAAAGGTATATTGGTAAAGAAATAGAGAGATTAATTAAAGAAATAAAACAATTAACAGGGAATAAAGAGTTTGCTATTGCTTTTGTCGGTAGGTTAAATTCAAAGGAAGGGTTTTATGGTTTTTTAACGAAATTTGTTTCTGTCTCCATAAAATCTCAAACGTATAAATCTACTTTATCACCTTCTTTTGGGTGTGTGAAATATGGAACGACTCGTTTTCTTGAGAATGAACATAAGGTTAAAAATTCATTTTTTTATAAAATATCGGCGATTTATAATGAATATTTTTAGTTTAGTATTATAATTAATTATATGGAGAAAAAATCATTATTCCCGGACAGGAGTTTTTTAAACAATTGATTTTGAAACAATATTCTTATGCCTAATAAAAATATTCATAATGGTTTTTTGAATTTATTGAAAGCAGCAATTAGTAATTCTTCAGTATATTTTGAAGACCATCCTATTCTTACCAAATCTGTCCAAAATTTAAAAAAAAATATAGATGAAACTATTTTAGAAATGAATCCTATAAAAATTGGTATAAGCAGTAGTAATTTGTTTATTGGAAATCAAGAGATAAAAGATGAAAAAAAATATAAAGCATTAATCGATTTTTTGCATAGGCGCAGGGTGAAAATAATAAGCATTAAAAAGGATGTTACTCTTGAGGAGTTGTCGAATTTCATTAAATCTTTAAATTTAACGCCGGAAGAGATTAGGGTTAAAGGCGGTATAAAAAAAATTTTAAATGAAAAAGAAGTTTCTTCTATTAATGTTGATACTCTGGATTATTCAAAGTTTTTAGAAAAAGGAGAAGGAACGGAAATAGAAGATGTTTGGAGCTATCTTCTAGAAGGCGGTGGTGAACAAGGTAGTGGTGGGCAGACCTTGGCTTTGGCTGATAAGTTTGTGGATGTTATTGATAAAGTTGATATTAAAGAATTTTTTGATAAAGATAATTCCCATGAAATAGTGAGTAAACTTCTTACTTTTTTAAAAAAAGAGGATAAACAGAAATTTAATTTATGTACAAAAGGTATAGTTTCTTCGATTTTAAAAAATAATAAATTATCAATAAAGGATGATTATTGTAAGTTTAAAAAAATTATTGATAATTTAGAAGGAGATGATATCTCGGATGTTTTAATGGAATTATTAAAAAATAAGGGTGCAGTTAATACAGTTAGCCTTAATTTATTTTTTGGTGCTGCTGGTACGATCAAACATAAGGAAATTATTTCATCTATGAAAAGTAAAACTAAAAATGAAGAATGGTTAAAGCATAATCCTGACGCTTTAGAAAATGTTAAAGGAATTTTTACTCTCCCTGGAAATTCTAAGATGATTGATTTTAATACTAAAGATTTTTCTTTGATGTTAAATGATATTAATTTGAGTGAAGGTATTTCTTTTGACAGAATAAAATTAGAATATAATTACAGGTATATTCTTATAGATTTGTTGGTTTTTGATAATGATAAAGAGCAATTAAGTTTTGTTATAAACTCTTTGCTTACAGAACTTGATAAAGCTGTTCAGACTAGTGATATAACATATGTAAATGATTTAATGAAAGTATTTGACGAAAAAAAAAGCAATATTAATGGATTTGACGAAACATTTAAAGTTTTTTTTCAAAAAGCTGCAAAATTTATTGAGAATTCGTTTTTTTTAAATAATAATTTTCAAAATATGGAGTTGTATATAAAATTATTAAAAACTTCGTCGTTCGATCTTGATTTTTATATAGATAAGATTTTTGAAGAAAAAATAGTGAATACTTCTATTTTGAGGCTTTTTTTTAAATTTTTCCCAAATCAGACAGGTATTTTTTATCGAAAGGTAGATAAAAGAAGTAAAGATTTATCATTTATAAGGAAATTGATAGGAGAATTAATTAATCTTGATTCTTTGGAGTCATGGGTCGTACTTAAATCATTCTTTGGGTTATCCAATGAAGTTGTAAAAATTGAAATTTTAAAAGAAATTAATAGGTTAACGGTTTATGATGAAGAGTTTTTGTATTCGATTTTTAAAAAAGCAAATCCTTTTAAACGTAAATATATATATAAAGTTTTGGTTAAAAAAACTAAGAATCGACAACGGTTGGCTGAAGAACTTTTTTGTATAAAAAATTTATTGGGGTTTAGAAATAAAATTGTTATCGAAAATTTAGAATTGTTCGAAGAGGTTCCTTTTGACGAAGGTATGGCTTTAGTGGAAACGTTGAGCAAATCTAAGGTTTTTTGGTATAAAATCGTAAGGGATAAGGCTAGAGGAATTGTTTAAAAAAACATGGTTGAAGATATTAAAAAATTCTTAGAGAATTTTGTTTCATCATGGCAGGTTGCCAGAATATATGAATTTGATCATCCTAAGGTTATTGAATCGATAAACCTGACTTTTGAATATTTACAGAATGTTTTGTTTAAAAAAAGTGATTTAGTAATAGGTATAGTTGGTGAAGAACTTACTAGTGGGGAGGACATTTTTTTCGATTTGAGTAAGCGTATGACACTATTTATTAGGAACTTAAAAGATAGAGGAATAGAAAAAATAATTTTTAATAAAAATGTGTCAAAAAATGAGTTGATTAATTTTCTGAGTTTTTTGAGAAGCAATAAAAATGTAGATATTTCTAAGCAATACTTATTAGAGTCAGGTGTGAAAAATATTACGGTTGGGAGAATTACTGATTCTTCATCTGATAAAAATGTTTATCAGCCTGAGAATAAAGATGAAATTGTTGAGTATCAGAGATGTTTGTCTTCGCTAAATGAGTCTATAGATGATTTGATTAATAATGATGTGTTTGATTTTGTAAAGTTTAAAGTAATAGCCAATGATGTTATGGAGAGTTTAATAGGTAATTATGAGGTGTTTTCAAAGTTAGGGCAGTCCAAAGGTCATGATATAACTACTTTTATGCATCTTTTAAATGTGAGCATTTTATCTGTATCATTTTCTAATAATTTGGGTTATTCCATGGAGGATTGTTTAGCTATAGGCACTGCCGGTTTATTTCATGATATCGGCAAAATATATATTTCGCGAAATATAATACAAAAAAAAGGCAGTTTAGACAATGCTGAGTTCGATAAAATAAAGAGTCATACAGTTTTAGGAGCTCAGATTCTTATGCGGCATGTTGATAATTTAACAATTTTACCGGTTGTAGTAGCTTTTGAACACCATATTGGCGATGATTTAACAGGTTATCCTAAACTTTTTTATTCTCGAAAACCGCATATAGCTTCTTTAATTATTTCTATATGTGATGTGTATGATGCTCTTACTCAAAGAAGATCGTATAAACAGGATTACCCTTCTGAAATGATTTATGAAATAATGTTAAAGAATAGAGGGAATAAATTTCCCGAGGGATTGTTTGATAAATTTTTTAGTGGGATAGGTGTTTGGCCTAAAGGGACAATAGTGATTTTGGAAGATAATAGAATTGGTATTGTAAGAGAAATTAATCCCGATGATATTTTTAATCCTAAAGTTGAGATTTTTTCTGATAATATCAGTGAGATGATTGATTTGAGCAAGTTTAATAATATAAAAATTAAACGTTCACTTAATCCATTTACAGAAGGTAAAAAGTATATCGATTTAATCTGATCCTAAAAGTACTGGGTCCTTTCAATATCAACATATAATTGTTTACCCGTTTGAACAATTATGATATTATTACAAATTAGTGAAAACTTGTACATAATAAATATTATTTAATATTGTAAATTATATGATTCTAAATTGGTGAATATGGAAGAATCAAAAAAAATTATTATTTTTCATATCAATGAATTTGGTGGACATAGCAAAGCTGCTCACAATTTACAAGAAGCTTTTTTTTACAAGAAGCCTTCGGTTGATGTTCTTAATTTGAATGGTCTAGGTTATTTTTATCCTCGAGGAGAAAAGGTCGTTGATTTTATATATTCGATAACTATTAAGCACATTCCTCATTTGTGGGGAAGGGCATATGATAGAAAAAAAGTACTTGAGACTTTGAAACCTTATAGAAAACTTGTTAATAGATTTGCTTTTGGAAAACTTGATGATTTTATAAAGAAAAATAATCCTAACTGTATAGTAGCAACCCAAGCTTTTCCTTGCGGTTTGGTTGCTGATTTTAAGCAAAGATATGGATTAAAGGTTCCGTTGGTAGGAATAGTAACAGATTATTATCCTCATAGATTTTGGGTTCATCCCTGTGTTGATAGGTATGTTGTGGCTTGTAAAGAAGCAAAAGAAGTTTTAGTTAGTGAAGGGGTGGATGAAAAGAAAATAAAAGTTTTGGGTATTCCTATTTCAGTAAAATTTTTAACTACTTTCCCTAAAAAACAAATTATAACTGAATTAGGGTTTATTGATGGTATGAATTCCGTGCTTATTATGGGCGGCGGCTTAGGCTTAGGGCCGATAAAGGTAATTGCTCAGCAGTTGGACCAGTTTGATTCTGAATTTCAAATTATTGTAGTATGTGGTAAGAATAAGAAACTATACGAGTCAATGATGAAAGTTAAAAAAGAATTTAAAAAACCTATTTTTGTTTTTGGGTATACGGAGAGTATTCATAAAATTATGGATTTTTCGGATATAATTATTACAAAAGGCGGTGGTATTACTATTTCTGAGGCTTTGGCTAAAGGGTTAGGCATGATTATAACAAATCCTATTCCCGGTCAGGAAGAGAGAAATGTTAAACATCTTTTGAAAAATAATGCTATTATTAAAGCTGATGGCCCAAATGAAATAGTAAAACAAGTGTATAACTTATTTAATGATAAAAAGCAAATGTATTCTTTACGTGAGAATGCAAAAAGTATTTCATTGATAGATTCTTCTTTAAGAATTGTTGATTTAATATTAGGTCTAATTAGTTAATGTATTACCTTTATATCATAGGAAGATATATAGTTTTATTATTGCCTCGTAGTATCGGTTATCAACTAGCAAAGGTTATTTCGACAATTCGGTTTTTGATATTTAAAAAAGATAAAGATGCTTTATATTATAATCTTTATCCAGTTCTTAAGGATAGGGAAAAAGTAAGAAAAATTTCTAAGGAAGCCGTAAATAATTTTGCTTATTATTTAGTTGATTTTTTCAGATATAATAAATTTAACCAGAAATTTATTGATAAATATGTTGAAGTATCCGGTTTGGAAAACTTAGATAAAGCCCTTGCTAAAGGTAAAGGAGTAATTGCTCTTACAGCACATTTAGGTAATTATGAACTAGCCGGTGCCGTTACTGCTTTGTTGGGGTATCCACTTTCCGGTGTTGCACTTCCTCATAAGGATAAGAGAGTAAATGAATTTTTTAATAGAAATCGTCAGAGAGTTGGGATGAAAGTTATTCCTACTGGTATAGCAGTCAAAGGGTGTTTTTCAGCATTAAAAAAAGGAGGAATTCTAGCTATTTTAGGGGATAAAAGTTTTTCCGCATCAAGCCGAAATATGGAAATGTTTTCAAACTTAGCAGCAATTCCTAGAGGAGCAAGTTTTTTCGCCTTAAAGACCGGAGCTGAAATTATACCTTCATTTTTAGTACGTAAAAATAAATTTTTTTATAATTTGATTTTTGAAAAACCTATACAATTTAATAAATGTAATGAATGTCCTGAAAAAGAAATACTTGAACAATATACTAAAATACTAGAAAAATATATTCAAAATTATCCTGGGCAGTGGTATATGTTTGAAAAGTATTGGGTTGAAAACAGTGTTTCAGAAAATAAAGAACAAACTAATTAAATTTTTTTTTAATGAATATTTGGGTAATAATTCCAGCATATAATGAATCGAGATCTTTAGAAATTGTTCTAAAAGGCCTGAAGGATCGCAATCTATCTATTTTGGTAGTCGATGATGGTTCCAAAGATAATACTTATAAGTTGGCTAAAAAGTGGGCGGATGTTGTAATTAAAAGTAAAAGAAATTTTGGCAAAGGAGTTTCTATAAAAAAAGGTATATCTTATCTTAAAGAAAACAAATTATTTGATTGTATTATTACTATGGATGCTGATGGTCAGCATAGTTTGCTAGATTTGGATAAATTTATTAAAGAAGCAGAAGCTGGAGTTTCAGTTCTAGTTGGTAATCGTATGGATAATCATTCGGGTATGCCCTTGACAAGGGTTGTCGCGAATAACCTTATGTCGTGGATTATTTCAGCTATAATAAGACAAAAAATACCGGACACTCAGTGCGGTTTTCGTTTAATTAAAAAAGAAGTTTTGGAAAGAATAACGATTAAAACTAAAAAATTTGAAATAGAATCTGAAATTCTTATTAAAGCAGGTAGAGCAGGTTTTACAATAAAAAGTATTCCCATAGAAAGTATTTATTATAAGAATATAAGGAGTAAAATTAACCCTTTTATTGACACTATTAGATTTTTTAACTTTATTTTCAAAAACCACAGATGAACGAAATTGATTTTAATGGTTTAAGAGAAATTATGGTAAAAGATCAGTTTATTAGAAGGGGGATAGTAGATCCTTATATTTTAAAAGCCTTTAGGAACGTGCCTAGGCATTTTTTTGTTCCTAAATCTCAGGAAAGATTTGCTTATGATGATTGTCCCCTTTCTATAGGTTTAGAACAAACCATTTCTCAGCCCTACATGGTTGCTTTAATGACTCAAACATTAAAATTGGAATATGGTATGAGTACACTTGAAATTGGTACAGGTAGCGGATATCAGTCTGCAATAATAAGTTTTTTAGGATCTAAAGTTTATACTGTTGAAAGAATTCCGGAGTTAGCGGATAGTGCACAAAAGTTTATGGATTCTTTGGGATATAATGTGTTAATAAAGGTCGGAGATGGTACCTTGGGTTGGCTTGAGCATGCTTGTTATGATAGAATTATCGTTACCGCAGCTTCGCCGGAAATTCCAGAATCATTAATCAATCAGCTTAAAATAAAAGGAAAGATGGTTATACCTGTAGGAGATAGGTATCATCAGAAGTTGATTTTAATTAATAAGATTTCTGAAAATAAAATAAAAAAGGAAATCATTTGTAATTGTGTTTTTGTCCCTTTAATCGGAAAATACGGATGGCAGGGGTGACGAGGGACGACTCGCTTCGCTAGGACGAAGGACACAATAATTAACGGCAGGCAGGCGCATAATTTAATATGCGATACGTTATTAAAAGGAGATGGGATGTTGAAAGAAGTTAATTTTAGGGATAAATGTTCATTGTTTTTGAAAGGTATTTTAATGGGTATTTGTGATGTTATCCCGGGTATATCCGGTGGAACAATAGCGTTTATAACAGGAATATATGAGCAATTGATAGATTCAGTAAAAAACATTTCTCCGGAATTAATAAAAAGTATTTTTTTGTTTTTGTTTACTAGAAGGAAGTCAAAAGTGGCGGATTTAATTGCTAATGTAAAAAAAATAGATCTGATATTTTTGGGGATATTGTTTTCCGGTATATTTACGGCAATATTTTTAGGTTCTAAGTTAATATTGTTCTTATTAGATAATTATTTTGTTTATACCATATCTTTTTTTATCGGATTGATATTGGCATCTTCTAAGGTTATATTTAATAATATTGAAAATCATAAAATCAAAAATATTTTATTCGGTTTTTTAGGGGTGATTTTGGGTATAATTTTAACTTTAGTTGTTCCGTTAAAAGTTAACAACCCTAGCCATGGATATGTTTTTTTTGGGGGTTTTTTTGCTATCAGTGCTATGTTTTTACCCGGCATATCTGGAGCATTTATTTTAGACATAATGGGTATTTATCCCTTTATGCTAAATGTTTTACATAATATTAGAACGAAATATGTTTATTTTTTGGTTTTTGGGATAGGTGCAGCCTTAGGTGCATTTTTTATATCAAGATTGATAGTATTTCTTTTTAAAAAAGATAAATGTAAAACTCTTTATGTTTTATTGGGGTTAGTAATTGGTTCATTGAGTATACCGGTGAAAAAAGTTATTGGTTCAGGGATAGAGTTTACGTCATTTAATATTATAGGTATGTTATTATTATTTTTTTTAGGTTTTGTTTTAACATTAGGAATCAACAATTTAGGACAAAAAAGAGGATAAAATTAGAAAATTCATCTTTTTGAAGATTTCAGGAAATTTGAAGCTCAATATAATGATGTGGCATCCCGAGAGATTTATAAACTAAGGAAACAAAAAGTAGAACTTCCATTTGGACATATCAAACGAAATTTGAAAGTTGGTGGATTTTTGTTAAGGGGCTTAGA
>JAGLSE010000119.1 GCA_023135905.1 Candidatus Omnitrophota bacterium | reverse complement strand
TTGATAGGGGAAGTCTTAAAAAAGATTAACGAAGAACAAGCTTTAGGAAAAATTAAAACAAAGACAAAAGCCTATGAAGTTGCGAAGGAAATCATTAAGAAGGAAAAAGGAAAAAGGATAAAGGGAAAAGTAGGGACTACGGCTCGCTGCCCTAGCAAGAGACAGAAGACAAAATGACAAAATTATTAACACGTAAGAATAGAAGATTAAAAAATTATGATTATTCTGAGAAGGGATGGTATTTTGTTACGGTCTGTACGTATAATAAAAGATGTTTATTTGGTGATATCGTAGGGGCGAACGGCTGTTCGCCCGAAATAATATTAAATAAATATGGAAAAATTGTTGAAAAAGAATGGAAAAAATCGGCAAGTATCCGAGACGAAATAGAATTGGACAAACACGTTATTATGCCGAATCATGTTCATGGAATTATACGTATTAATTATAATGGTAAATGTCAAGAAAAGGGCGACCAACCGGTCGCCCTTATGTCTGGTCCACAATCAAAATCAATTGGGGCAATAATCGCAGGATTTAAATCTATTGTTACAAAACAAATTAATACAATACGTAATATTCCTCGTGAAAAGATCTGGCAACGTAATTATTATGACCATATAATCAGAGACGAGAGATCATTAAATGAAATCCGCGAATACATAAAGAATAACCCAGCAACGTGGGATGAAGACGAAAACAATGATAAATAAAATATCGTAGGGGCGAACGGTTGTTCGCCCGAAATAGTATTTAATAAATATGGAAAGATTGTTGAAAAAGAATGGAAAAAAACGGCAAATATCCGAGACGAAATAGAATTGGACAAATACGTCATTATGCCGAATCATGTTCATGGAATTATACGTATTAATTATAATGGTAAATGTCAAGAAAAGGGCGACCAACCGGTCGCCCCCACTACAGACTTTTTCTTTGAAAAACCTAAGTCTCATTTAGTAAAGGAATGTTGAATTAATATTGACCTTGTCCCCCTGCGCTATATATCAGGTAAACTTTCCTTGAAAGTTGACCTGAACTCCGGGGGATTCAATTCGAGCTACAGGTTTTTCTTTGAAAAACCTAAGTCTCATTGAGGAGATGAATCATGAAACTTAACGGAATAAATATTGTTGTGGTTAGAGGGGATATTAGTGAAATAAGAACAGACGCTATAGTAAAAGATACTAATGAATTTTTATCTATGGATTTAGGTTTAGCTGCTTATATTATTAAGGATAAAGGTAGGGAATCTATTGAGAAAGAAGCTATTAAAGAAAAGCCTGCAGAGTTAGGAGACGTTATTTTGACTAAAGTAGAGGGTTTACAATCTAAATATGTAATGCACGCGGTAATGAATAAAGCCGAGTTTATAATCAATGAAGATATTATAAGAACATCAGCCAAGGCAAGTTTAGATTGTGCCCAAAAAAATAAGATGAGTTCAATTGCTTTTTCTGCTTTAGGTTGCGGACCAGACGGATATAGTTACGAAGCATCTTCGAAAATTATGGCACAGGAAGTGTTTCGATATATTAGAGATGAAAAAACCCCAACATTAAAAGAAATAAATTTTGTATTAGAAACAGAAGAATCATTTAATGTTTTTGAGAAAAATGTTAGAAGGTACTTGGAATATATAACAAAGAAATTAAGTCAAGGCCCGTTTATAACAGTTGACGGTATAGTTGAGTATGACGATGGTATAGTCTTGATTGAAAGGAGTAATCCTCCTTTAGGTTGGGCTCTTCCGGGGGGATTCGTTGATTATGGTGAAAGTGTTGAAGCAGCGGTTGTAAGAGAAATAAAAGAAGAGATAACTCTGGATTTGGTTGATTTTAAATTATTCAAAGTATGCTCAGACCCGAATAGAGACCCTCGTTTTCATACAGTTACAATAGTATTTACAGGAAAAGGTAAAGGGGTTTTAAAAGCTGATTCAGATGCTAAAGGGGCAAAAGTTTTTAAATTAGATTCATTACCGGAAAAAATGGCTTTCGACCATAGAGAAGTTATAGAGGAGTATATAGAGAAAATAGCTCGGAGTACTTAGGAAGAAAGAAATATGTTTTGCTATCGCAAAACGAAATTAATAGAAATTAGCTTACTACGTTCGCGAAATTTTTTGGAAAAAGAAGAAGAAATTAAAAAGGAAATATATTTTGCTATCGCAAAATGGAATTAATAGAAATTAGTTGAAATAGATGTAAGAAATAATTAAATAAAATATCGTAGGGACAAGGGCTTGCCCCTGTCCGCCTGACTGTCGGTAGGCAGGAGTCAGATGACAAAATGTCAAAATCCTTAACACGTAAAAATAACAGATTAAAAAATTATAATTATTCGGATAACGGGTTTTATTTTGTGACCATATGCACAAAGGATAAAAAAAATATATTTGGTCAATATATTAATCCTGTAGGGGCACAGCGTGCTGTGCCCGAAACTGTACAAGAGAAAACACCAAAAATAAATATTAATCAATATGGTCAAATTGTATGTGAAGAATGGAAAAATACCCAATATTTAAGAAATAATGTTAAATTGGATGAATTTGTGATAATGCCCAATCATATACATGGAATAATAATTATAAATGACACGGGCACAGCATGCTGTGCCCCTACAGGATTGGTAAGAGGACCGGTTTCTTGTTCTTTGTCTGCAATTATACGTTCTTTTAAATCTGCGGTCACAAACCGTATTAATAAATTGAGGCAAACAACGAAACTACCTATTTGGCAACGATCATTTTATGATCATGTTATTCGTGTGGACGAATCCTTATATAAAATCCGTGAATATATCAGAAACAACCCGGCAACATGGGATAAAGATGAATATAATGAAAAATAAAATGATGTGTATTTTTTGTAATATATAGAATTTGTAAACTGCAGCCTGTAACCCGTTAAATTTATTATGATACAAGATATTCCTTTACGTTATATTAAAGGTGTTGGACCGAGGAAAGAAAAGGCTTTTAACGAGCTAGGGATGTTTAATATGAAAGACCTTGTTTATTATTTCCCTTTTCGTTATGAAGATAGACGCCTATTTAAGAAAATAAAAGATCTCAAAATTGATGAATTTGTGTTAGTGAAAGGAATTGTGCGAACTGTAAATTTGAAGAAGATGCCTTATTTTGCACAATCAAGAAAAGTTAAAAGTATATTTGAGATTGTATTAGAAGATGAAACAGGAAACATAAAATGTAATTGGTTTAATCAGGGTTATCTTTTTGAGATAATAAAACCGGGATTAGAAGTAATTATCTATGGCAAATCTTCCATTTTCAATAAAGGACTCCAAATGACTTCCCCGGATTATGCTTTGTCTAATAATGCGAAATCTTTGCATGCTGGTAAAATTGTAGGGGTATATAGATTGTCTTCGGAATTTAGCCAAAAGTTTATTCGTAAGACTATCCTTTCTGCGTTAGAGGTATTTCATAAGGATTGTTTAGACCCTTTACCCTTTAATATTCGAAAGAAAAGAAATATGCCTAATATAGTAAAGAGTTTAGAAGATATTCATTTGCCTTTAACTTGGAAAGATGCTGAAAAAGCTAGGGAAAGATTTATTTTTGAAGAGTTGTTTTTTTCACAAATTTTAGTTTATTTGAGAAAAGCAAAACATTTACAGCAAAAAGGCATTGTTTTAAATATAGATAAAAAAGAAATTAACCGTATAGAAAAAAAATTGGTTTTTGAATTAACTTCTTTTCAAAAGGAAGTTTTATCTCAAATTTTATCAGATTTGTCGCGTTCTTATCCTATGCACAGGCTTTTGCAAGGAGATGTAGGATGCGGGAAAACTGTGGTAGCTGCTTTTGCTTTAGGGATATGCGCAAAAAATGGATGTCAGGCTGCACTTATGGTTCCGACAGAAGTCCTTGCTCATCAGCATAAAGAGAGTTTACAAAATATTCTTTGTGGAGCAGGTGGACTAACTAAGAATTCTGTCAGAGTTATTACCTCTTCGATTTCTAAGAAAGATGTTCAATTGATTTATAAGGATTTAGAGGAAGGAAAAATTAAAATAATTATTGGGACCCATTCTCTTATACAAAATAATATTAAATTTAAGAATTTAGGTTTGGTTGTGATAGATGAACAGCATAAATTTGGAGTTGCTCAAAGAGCTTTGCTTTATAAAAAAGGTAAAATTTATCCTCATTGTTTAGTTATGAGTGCTACTCCCATACCTAGAAGTTTAGCTCTTTCTTTATATGGAGACTTAGATATATCAGTTATTAAAGAAAGCCCTAAAGGAAGAATACCTGCTAAGACAATGTGGCTCAAAGATAAACAAAGAGAGTGGGTATATAATTTTGTCGAAGGTATGCTTAACAAAGGTCGTCAAGTCTATATTATTTATCCTGTAATTGAAGAAAATCAAGATGAAGAATTGAAATCCTTAAAGTTGATGTATGGAGAGATTTCTAAAAGATTTTTATCTTTTTCTGTGGGGATGTTTCATGGGAAGATGAAAGGACAGGAGAAAATTAAAACTATAGAAAAGTTTAAAGAAAAAAAGATAGATGTTTTAGTGTCTACGACTGTAGTAGAGGTAGGAGTTGATATAGAGAATGCAACTACCATGATAGTTGAAAATCCGGAGAGATTTGGTTTGGCCCAGTTACACCAACTAAGAGGAAGAATACAGAGGTCAACCTATCAACCATATTTTATCCTTATAAGTAAAGATAATTTATCAGATCATTCTTTAAGCAGATTAGAAATAATATCTAAAACTTGCGACGGGTTTATTATAGCTGAAGAAGACCTTAAATTAAGAGGTCCGGGAGATTTCTTTGGTAAAATGCAGCATGGATTACCTGATTTAAGGATAGCTAATCCTTTAAGAGATTTAGAATTATTAAAAGAAGCAAGAATTATTGCCTATAAGACTATAAAAGAAGATCCGAAATTATTAAAAATACAGAATAAAGATATAAAATTATATGTTGATGCGTATTTTAAGGGAAATTGGGTGAAATCTTGATGCACACAGATAGAAGATGGATACACGCAGATAAATTTATAAAGAAGTCAGAGACAGAAGAAGGGAGACAGAGAGAAAAAGTCAAATGGTTAATACATAAAAAATAATAAAAGTCTGGAAAAAAGTTGGAAATAATATACAATTAACAGATATAAAAATATCTGAAAATGTAATAAAAGAAAGGAAATCTTATGAAAATTTTAGGTGGTAAATATAAGAGGAAAAATTTAATTGTACCTTTGGATGTTAGGCCGGTATCTGTAATGGTAAAAAAATCTTGTTTTGATATTTTAAGAGAAGAAATTGAAGGCAAAAAAGTGTTAGATTTGTTTGCCGGTTCAGGATCTTTAGGCTTGGAATCTTTATCTCGAGGAGCAAAAGAAGCTACTTTTATAGATTCGGAGAAAAAGTCAATTGCAGTTATAAAGAAAAATATATTATCTTTAGGATTACAAGAGGATACCAAAGTTATTTTAAAAGATAGTTTTTCAGCAGTTCAGGATTTATTTGTGTATAAAGAGAGTTTTGACCTTATTTTTTTAGATCCTCCATATCATGGAGGGATGGTTACAAAAGCCTTGCAAGCCCTAAAAGAGTATGATATATTAACACGTTCTGGTTACATTATTGCTTTTTGTTACGAGAAAGATGATTATATTGAAGAAAAGGATAAGTTCTTTTTAATATTAAAAAGAAAACACGGTAAGACTTTAAACTTGATATATCAAAAGAGATAATTTTTTAATATTTATAAATTATTTAGTTAAATTTTAAAGGGTAACGTGAAATAATGGGACTGTTGCAAAATGCAACAATCCCTGATTATACAGATTAAGTATTGATTACAAAGATTGAAAACATTAATTTTTTTATCGGTGTAATCATTTTTTAATCGTTGAAATCAGGCGCTGAAACTATTATGCAACAGCGCCATAATAAGGTTTTTTTAGGTTTAAGCGTCACGAGATACAAATCATGGAATTGGGGATTAAAAATTGAAATTAGCCATTTATCCAGGGACATTTGATCCGATTACCAATGGACATATTGATATAGCCAAACGGGCTGTTTCTTTTTGTAAAAATATTATTATTTCAGTAGTAAAAAATCCTCTAAAAAATACTTTTTTTTCATATGAAGAAAGGATTGATTTGGTAAAGGAAGCAACTAAAAATATTAAAGGAATAAGTGTTGAAGGTTTTGATGGATTGGTTGTAGAGTTTGCTCGAAAGAAAGAAGTAAATGTTATTGTTCGTGGATTAAGGATGATATCTGATTTTGAATATGAGTTTCAGATGGCATTAACTAATCGAAATTTAGCGCCGAAGATCGAAACAATTTTTTTGATGCCTCATCCTGAATACTCATTTATTTCTTCTAGACTTATTAAAGAAGTATTTATTTTGGGTGCGGATTTACGTAAATTTTTACCGGTTTCAGCTACGAAAGCTTTAAGAAAAAAATTATATGAAAATAAAAGTTGATCAAATAAAAGATAAAATTGTAAAAATTGATGAAAATAATCCGGCAGTTTATTGGGATATAGACAATGTTGATATAAAGTTTGTTGATAATATAGTTATTCATTGTGAAGTTCAAAGAATATATAAAGAACTTTTAGTGCAATGTGATTTGACTGCTTATATAGATATAGTATGTTCTCGTTGTTTGAATAATGCTCGGAAAGTTATGGAATTTGGATTTAAAAAATCTTATAATGTTGATACCATAAATGAAGTTTTAGATTTATATGATGATTTGAGAGAGGAAATCTTATTAAATTATCCTATGAAATTATTGTGTAAATCAGATTGTAAAGGGTTGTGTTCTAATTGCGGGATAGATTTAAATTTAGAAAAATGCGGTTGCTCTGAAATTCTAAAGAATATTTGTTTAGAAGGAGGAACTCGTTTAGATATATAGAATAAGAATTTTTGTAATATTTCAAAAAACGAATAAATTATATAAAAATAAGGTAAGGAGGTAAATAAATGGCACATCCAAAAAGAAAACATTCAACATCTAGAAGTAGGAAAAGAAGAACCCATCAGAATTTAACATGTCCGTTATTAGTAAAGTGTATGCAATGTAAGAAACTCAAACCAGCACATATGGTTTGTCCGTTTTGTGGGTATTATAGGAACAGGGAAATTGTGGAAATAAAAATTAAAGAAAAGAAAAATAAAAAAGGCCGTTAAGGTTTTATTTGAGATATTATTCTTTATGAAATTTAGGATTTTTAAAGAAAGCTTTAAGGAGGAAATCGGTGAGTTATAAAATTGCTTTAGATGTTTCCGGTGGAGATTCAGCTCCAGATGAAATTATAGAAGGTGCAGTATTAGCAAAAAAAGAATTAAATGAAGATATTGTTTTAGTTGGTGTGGAAAAAGAGATTAAAACTTATCTAAATAAACATAAACACTCATTAAGTGACTTTATTATTGTTGATGCGCCTGAAAAGATTGAGATGAACGAGTCGCCGTTAATTTCAGTACGCACGAAAAAAAAATCATCCATTGTTGTAGGAATGGAGATGCATAAACAGAAAGAGGTAGATGCTTTTGTTTCATGCGGTAATACCGGTTCAGTGGTTTGCGCGGCAACAATAAAATTAAGACTTATAGAAGGAGTAGAACGTCCTGGAATAGCTTTAATGCTGCCGACAAAACAAGGCGTATCACTTGTTATAGATGTTGGAGCTAATATTGATTGTAAAGCAATACATCTATTTCATTATGGAATAATGGCTTCAGTTTATTGTGAATTATTTTTAAATAAAAAAACTCCTTCTGTCGGACTTCTAAATATTGGGGAAGAAGCGTCAAAAGGGTTAGAAGTCTTAAAGAAAGTACATAAACTTTTTACTGTATCACCTTTAAACTTTACCGGTAATTTAGAAGCAAAAGAATTGCTTTCAGGAAATTGCGATTGTATTGTTTGTGACGGTTTTGTTGGTAACATCGCGTTAAAGGTTGCCGAAGGTAGCGCGGAAATAATTGCTAAATCATTTATAGAAGCAATGAAAAAAAATTTTATTGGTAAAGTCGGCTTATTTCTTTCAAAAAATAATCTTTTAGAGTTTAAACGGTCTATTAATTATGCGGAATACGGGGGAGCACCACTGTTAGGTGTAGACGGAATAGTTATTATTGGACATGGTCGTTCTAATAGTTTAGCGGTAAAAAATGCTATTAAGGTAGCTGTTCGTGAATTGAAAAGGGATTTAACTAAAAGTATTAGTAGGAGAATTAATGACATATGCCAAAATAGTAGGGTTAGGGAAATATTTGCCTCCTGATATAGTTACAAATGCGGATTTAGAAAAAAAAGTTGATACCACTGACGAATGGATAAGGACTCGTACCGGGATAAACGAACGGCGTATTTTAAAGGAACGGGAAGGTTCATCCAGTCTTGCGTATAAAGCCTCTCTAATAGCATTAAAAAAAGCAGGAATAAAACCTCAAAATTTGGATTTAATAATAGTAGCTACTATTACACCGGACACATTGTTTCCATCAACAGCCTGTTATCTTCAAAATTATTTAAAAGCAACTAATGCCGGGTGTTTAGATATTTCAGCAGCTTGCGCGGGATTTGTTTATGGTTTAACTACTGCTTGGCAGTATATTCATGGCGGTTTATATAAAAATATATTAGTTGTCGGCAGTGAAGTGCTTACAACAATTACTGATTGGCAGGATAGGTCGACTTGTATTTTATTTGGAGACGGTGCTGGCGCCGCGGTTTTAACACAAAGTTCTAAACAAGGATTCATGAGCGCAGATTTAGGAGCAGATGGTTCTGAATCCGATGTTTTAAGTTTACCTGCCGGAGGGTCAAGAATGCCGGCATCAATAGAGACAGTTAATCAACGTCTTCATACAATAAAAATGAAAGGAACAGATTTGTTTCGTATAGCAGTTAGAGCTATGACTCAAACCGCGGAAAATTCATTAAAAAAAGTAGGGTTAACAGGAGCAGATGTTGATATGTTAATTCCTCATCAGGCAAATAAACGAATAATTGATGCTGTAGTAAAAAGACTAGGCCTTTCTTTTGATAATGTTTATATCAATGTTGAACGTTATGGAAATATGTCTTCAGCTTCTAGCGCGGTCGCGTTATGTGAGGCGGTCGAAGAGAATAAAATAAAATCAGGAGATATAGTTGTTGTTGACGCTTTTGGTGGAGGTTTGGTTTGGGGCAGTTGCGTTATTAAATGGGTATAAAAAGGAACTATTGTATTTTTCAATAGTGCCGTAAAAGGAAACTATGAATTCAATAATTTTTCCGGGACAGGGCGCACAATATATCGGAATGGGTAAAAATCTTTATGATAACTTTTCCAAAGCTAGAGATATGTTTTCTTCAATTAATGATATCTTGGGTTTTGATTTATCTAAAAAATGTTTTTCAGGACAAGAGTCTGAACTTAAGGATACAGCAACACAGCAGTTAGCTATTTTAGCTGTAAGTCTAATAGCTTTTGAATTGATTAAAGATAAAAATGTTAGTATAGATTATTTGTCCGGATTAAGTTTAGGAGAATATAGTTGTTTATATGTTTCGGACGTTATTTCTTTAAAAGATTTAGTCGTTTTGGTGCGGGAACGGGGACTTGCCATGCAGAAGGCAGCAATAGAAAATCCCTCCACAATGTTCGCGGTTATGAATATCGAAAAGGATATTTTAGACGATATAGCTAAAAAAGAAGGTTTTTATATATCAAATTTAAATTCTGCTAAACAAACAGTTGTATCATTAAGTATAGATGATAAAGATAAAATAAAAAATGTTTTAGCTGGAGAAGGGGCAAGAGTTGTTGAACTTGAAGTTAGCGGTGGATTTCATTCGCCTTTCATGAACAATGCTAAAGATACTTTGACTAAAGTTATAGAAGCTATAGTATTTAAAGATGCTAAGATCCCTATTGTAAGCAATTTTACAGGTAAAGCGCATACAAAAAATGAAGAAATCAAGTTTAATTTGCTTGAACAATTAGTTTCACCGGTTTTATGGAAAGATTGTGTGGAATTTATGATTGCAAAAGGGGTAAATTGTTTTTATGAAGTTGGACCTTCAAAAGTGTTAAAAGGGTTGATGAGAAAAATAAATAGCGACCTAAAAGTAATTAATATAGAGACAAAAGAAGATATAGATAAATTATTGGATTTAAGTTTTTAATAATTTTAATAATAAATCTGAAATAAATATAGGTACAGGAGGGGATATGGAATTTGAAAACAAGGTAGTTGTAGTTACCGGAGCCGCTCAAGGTATAGGAAAAGAAATAGCATTGGGTTTTGCGAAACAAAAAGCCACTGTTATAATTTTTGATTTAAATGAAGAAGCGTTAAAAGAAACTCAAAAAGAGTTAAATGTTTATACGGATTGCAGTTATTATTTGGTTAATGTTACAAATACCTCGGAAGTTGAAGAAACAGTGAACAAAATTATTGACAAGTTTACAAAGATTGATATATTAGTTAACAATGCGGGAATAACGAAAGATAATTTAGTCTTGAGGCTTTCTGACGATGATTGGGATAAAGTGATAGCAGTTAATTTAAGAGGTTCATTTATCTGCTCAAGAATATGTGCTAAAAAAATGGTGAAACAGCGCAAAGGTAAGATAATAAATATATCTTCCATTATAGGCATAATTGGTAATGCTGGCCAGTCAAACTATGCGGCATCTAAAGCTGGTTTAATAGGTTTAACGAAATCTATGGCTAAAGAATTGGGTGCTAGAAATATTTGTGTTAATGCCGTAGCACCAGGGTATATAAAGACAAAAATGACTGAGATTTTATCTGAGAAAGTAAAAGAAGAAATGCTTAAAAGGATACCATTAAAAAAAATGGGCACAACAGAAGATGTAGCAAATGGGGTAATGTTTTTGGCATCAGATAAGGCTGATTATATTACTGGACAAGTTTTAGTGGTTGATGGGGGAATGATTTAAGGAATAAATAAGGAGGTCAAAATGGGTATTGAAGACAAAGTAAAAGATATAATCGCGGAACAATTGGGCGTAAAGAAAGAAGAAATCAAATCTGAAAGTTCATTTATTGATGATTTAGG
>JAGLSE010000118.1 GCA_023135905.1 Candidatus Omnitrophota bacterium | reverse complement strand
GGGAAAATTTGGAAAAAGTCGAGGTTAACTTAGAAAAATGCGAAGTTGCTATTTTGTGCATCGCAGTTTTTATATAACTGTTTCGTTTGTTATTTATTGTGTATATATGGTTTTTTCAAATGCATTTTCAGGTTTAAAGTTTTTATATGAAAAGAATATTATTACATGTTTGTTGTGGAGTATGTGCCTTTGCATCGGTAGAGAGGCTTAAGGAAGAAGGTTATTATGTGGAAACCTTTTTTTATAATCCTAATATCCAACCTTATCAAGAATACTTAAAACGAAAAGAGTCTGCCCAAAAGGTAAGTGATATAACTAAAGTAAAGAATATCGATAGTAAATATAACTTATTTAGTTGGTATAAATTATGTAAATCTTTGAAAGATGAAAAAGAAGGCGGTCGTAGATGCGGTATGTGTTATAAGTTAAGGATGAAAGAAACTTTTAGAGTCGCGGAGAGTAATCAGTTTGATTATTTCACTACAACTTTAACTATTAGTCCACATAAGGTTAGTTCTTATATTTTTGAAATGGGCAAATTAGTAGGTGGTGATTGTTTTTTGGATATTGATTTTAAAAAGAAAGATGGATTTATAAAAAGTGTTCGGGCTGCAAAGGAGTTTAATCTTTATCGTCAGAATTATTGTGGTTGTGCGTATAGCCGTCACGATATTACTAAATCATAGTAATAATATATAAAAAATAATGTCTGATTACTATTATTCTTATAATAAGTACTTACACAATAGATTTGGAAAAAGAGTGCATAAGATAGGCCTTGAAGCTGGTTTTGGATGTCCGAATATAGATGGGCAATTAAGTAGTAAAGGCTGTATTTTTTGTAATAACAAATCTTTTAGTCGTTATTCTAATTCCAGAGATATTTCTTTAGATGAGCAGATTGTTCAAACTATGGAATATGCTGGTAAGAGATTTAAAGCTAAAAAATTTATTGCATATTTTCAAGGTTTTTCAAGTACATATGGCGATATTGAAGATTTGAAAAAACAATATGATGTTATTAAAAAGTATAATGATATTGTAGGAATTTCTATATCTACAAGGCCTGATTGTATTGATTCTGAAAAATTAGCATTAATTGAAAGTTTTACCTCTGATTACGAAGTGTATATAGAATACGGACTTCAGACAGTAAATGCCAAAACACTGGTTAATATTAATAGGAATCATACTTTTTATGATTTTCAAAAAGCAGTTGAATTAACTATGGGACGAAATATAAGTATAGGAGTTCATGTTATTTTGGGTTTGCCGGGAGAGATAAAATCAGATATATTAAGAACAGCTAAAATTATATCGGATATGCCGTTATGGGGAATAAAATTTCATTGTTTACATGTTGTTAAAGATACAGTTATGCAAGAGAGATATGAACAAAAAATGGTAAATATTTTATCAGCAAACGAATATATAGATCTTGCTGTTAGTTTTATGGAATATATACCTAAAGAATGGGTAGTTTTGAGGCTGTTTTCGGAAGAAGCTAAAGGGTTAGTAATATCACCGATCTGGGCATGTAATAAATATATTCTTTTGAAAATGGTTGAAGGGGAATTTAAAAGAAGAAAAACTTGTCAGGGGGCTTTATATGAAAGTGCTTGTATCAAGAATCAGTAAAGGAGAGGTGTTGGTTTCAGGTAAACAAATTTCTTTGGTTAGTAAAGGAATAGTCCTTTTTGTAGGCTTTGATAAAGGAGATTCTTTTGTAAGTTTAGAATCAATCGCAAAAAAGGTTTTTAATCTAAGAATTTTTGAGAATGATAAAGGTAAACTGCATTATTCGGTAAAAGATAAAGCTTACCAAATTTTATGTATATCTAATTTTACGCTTTGCGCGAATACTAAGAAAGGTAACCGTCCTTCGTTTGATGACGCAATGTCTCCTGATCAAGCAAGTAAACTTTTTGAGGAATTTGTAGAATTACTAAAATCTAAAAAAATAGATGTTCAAACAGGAATGTTCGGCCAACATATGGATATTAATATAAATATGGATGGTCCTATAAATATAGTCCTTGATAGTTAATATTGTTGTTTAGTATCGCGTAATGAGTATTGAGCCTGCCTGCCGGTAGGCAAGGTATTGCGAAAAAAAGAAAGAGAAATTAGTAGAAATTAATTGAAATTTATTGAAATTGGTTGTAAAAGAGTAAAATATCGTGGGGGCTCAATACTTTGCGCCCAAGTCAAGGATAGAATGAAAATATAAATATAATCAAAAGGGATGAATACAATCAAAAAACGTAGGGTGCGGTCATTGTGTCTGTCCGTAACTAAGGGCGAATGGTTATCTTCTTAAATAATGTTATAAAATATGAAAAATAACCCATATTGTCTTCCCGGCGGATGCCGGGATCTCAAAAAGAAATGTCAATTAATGATTAGAAAAAAGTGATTCCTTCCTACAGGCAGGCCTGTGCAGGAATGACAAAAGCCGAGGTTTTTTGTTTTAAATTTGGAATTTTGGATTTGTTTATAATTTAGGGCTTAGGATTTAGAATTTTTATTTTGTATCTTTAAGCCTGCATCTTGCAGCCTGAAACCTGCAGTTTGTTGTTTTGTTTAGAATTTTGAATTTATGATTTTG
>JAGLSE010000117.1 GCA_023135905.1 Candidatus Omnitrophota bacterium | reverse complement strand
ATTTAGAATTTTTTAATAAATTTAAGGAGTTTTAATAATGCATCCAATACTTTGTAAAATTGGTCCTTTAACTTTATATACATACGGACTTTTTGTTTTTTTAGGAGTTTCTTTAAGTTATTTTATTTGCAGTAGAGAAGCTAAAAAACAAAAAATTGATTCTGATATATTTTCTAATATATTTTTTTGGCTTTTAATTATGGGGTTTTTAGGCGCAAGAATAATTTATATTTTTGTAGAATGGAAAGGCTTTTTGAATGACCCTTTTAGTCTTATTTTTAATAACAGTGGATTCGTTTTTTATGGAGGAGTTATCTTTGGTATAGGAACTCTTTGGTATTTATCTCGAAGATATAAGATAGCCATATTGAAGCTTGCGGATATATTAGCCTTAGGAGTGCCTTTAGCCCATTCTTTAGGCAGGGTTGGTTGTTTTTTTTACGGATGTTGTTACGGTATGGCTTCAAATTCATTTTTCGGTGTTTTATTCCCTCCGGATTCGCCAGCTGGATATTTAGGCGTAAAAGTAATACCGATTCAATTGATTTCTTCTTTTTTTCTATTTATTATATTTTGTTTTCTTATGTTTATTAAACGAAAGAAGAAGTTCCAGGGGCAGCTTGCTATACTTTATATTTTTCTGTATAGTGTTTTTAGATTTTGCGTTGAGTTCTTTAGAGGCGATTCTAGGGGTAATGTTTATTACCTTTCAACTTCACAATTTATTTCAGTTATTATGATATTTTTATCTATTTATTTATTTAAACAGTTAAAACACCGTATTTAAAATGGATATTTTTTTGGGGCTACAAATGATTTTGATTAGCTTGATTGCTTAATGAAACAGAGTATAATAAATGAATTATGATAAAAATAGCCTTAGCACAAATTAATTCTATTGTTGGTGGATTAAAGGAAAATACTGACAAAATTATTAGTTTTATCACGACATCCAAGGAAAAGGGTGTAGATTTATTAGTTTTTCCGGAATTATCATTGGTAGGTTATCCTCCGGAAGACCTTTTGTTGAAAAAACATTTTATTGCTAAAAATAAACATTTTTTAAAATCTATAACAGCAAGTTGTACTGATATTGCTGTATTGGTAGGATATGTAGATAAGATAAAAGATAAAATTTATAATTCTTGCGCGTTTATTAGTAATAAACAAATACACGATACCTATCATAAGATTATACTTCCTAATTATAGTGTATTTGATGAGAAACGGTATTTTACTCCTGGAGATTCTATTAGAATTTATGAATTTAATGGGTATAAGTTCGCGATAAGTATTTGCGCGGATATATGGGAAAACAGAATGCTTGAATTGTTGAAGGATAAAGGACTAGATTTTATACTTAATATGTCTGCTTCACCTTTTTATTTAGATAAAGTTACTGTACGAGAAAAAATATTATCGAACACGGCTAAAGTAACAAAAAGTTTTGTGTTTTATTGTAATTTAGTCGGTGGCCAGGATGAGATAGTGTTTGATGGAACTAGTAAAATTTTTTCGTCTAAAGGTGAATTGGTTGCCAGGGCTAAGAGATTTGAAGAAGATTTATTGATGTTTGATTTTAGCAAGAAAAAGAAATATTTAATTAAAAACAATAAAGTAATAAAAGAGGAAGAAGCTTTTTTAGCTTTGAGGCTTGGACTTTTTGATTATGTAGAAAAGAATAAATTTAAAAAAGTTATTGTCGGAGTAAGTGGAGGCATAGATTCCGCGGTTGTTGTTGCTTTAGCGGCTATAACTTTAGGTAAAGAAAATGTTTGTGCTTTGATAATGCCGTCAGTTTATAACTCTAAAGCTACTGTTAGTGATGCTAAAACGATGTGTGTTAATTTAGGGATTGAATATCATATTGTTGGGATTGATAATATTTTGCATACTTACAGTAAAGATTTAGTTAAGTATTTTAATAAAATTGAAAATGATAAAACTGAAGAAAATCTTCAGGCTCGAATCAGAGGTAATATATTAATGGCTTTTTCTAATAAATTTGGCTATTTAGTTTTAAATACTGGGAATAAAAGTGAAGTTTCTTGCGGGTATTGCACTCTTTATGGTGATATGGTGGGTGGTTTTGGAGTCTTAAAAGATGTTCCCAAGTTGTTGGTTTATAAAATTAGTCATTATATAAATAAATATATGGGTAAAAAAGTAATTCCCGCTTCATTGATTGGACGGCCTCCTTCGGCGGAATTAAAATACAATCAAAAAGATAGTGATAGTCTTCCTCCTTATGATGTTTTGGATCAAATATTGAAGTTATATGTAGAAGAGGACCAATCAATAGATTATATTGTGAAATCGGGTTTTAAAAAATCTATAGTTAAAAAGGTGATTAAACTTGTAGATTCTAATGAATACAAGCGAAGACAAGCCCCTATCGGTATAAAAATTACGCCCAAAGCTTTTGGAAAAGATAGACGTATGCCTATTACTAATAAATTTTCTCAATAAAAAAAAATGGCTAAAGTTTTTATTGCGCTGGGAACGAATCTTGGAGATAGAAAAAAAAACATTCAAGATGCTTTATCTGGTTTAGAAAAAATTGAAGGTTTGGTTATTGATAAAGTTTCTAATTTTATAGAAACTGAACCGGTAGATTGCCCTGGGCCAAATTTTTTGAATGGTGTTATTAAAGTAACAACTTCTTTATCTCCAAAAAAAATATTAGAGGAATTGTTTGGTATTGAGAAATCGTTAGGAAGAAAACGTGAATTTAAAAATGCTCCAAGAACTATTGATTTAGACATACTTTTATATGATGATAAAATTATAAATGAACCTCATCTTAAGGTTCCTCATCCTTTAATGATGCGGAGGGGATTTGTAATGAGTCCTCTTTTAGAAATAGAATCGGAAATTATTGAGCTAGTTGAATTTTTGTTTCGTTCAAAATGATGAGATATTTAAGAATGAGCTGTTGTATTAAGAAGTGTTTTAACCAATGAGACTTAGATTTTCCGGAAAAAATCTGTAGTCGAATTGA
>JAGLSE010000116.1 GCA_023135905.1 Candidatus Omnitrophota bacterium | reverse complement strand
ATTGATCCTGAGCGAGTAAAACGAGTCGAAGGGTCTAGGGCTTAATTCCCCGCAGTTTGCTGTGGAAAAGTTATTTAGGGAAACCTTTGATACCCCGTAGCTCGCCGCGGGGTAGTTCATTATATTAAAATTATTATGATTGTTGCAAATAATATTAAAAAAATTAAAAGTATTTTAAAGATTCAAAAAACAGCGAATCAGGTTATAGGTTTTGTTCCGACTATGGGTTCATTACACAAAGGTCATTTATCACTTGTAAAAATGGCAAAATCTAAATCGGATTTTGTTGTTGTAAGTATTTTCGTTAATCCTATTCAATTTAGTCAAGGAGAGGATTATCAAAATTATCCTAAAAATATAAAAACAGATATTAATTTATTAAAGGAAGAGGGTGTTGATTTAATTTTTTGTCCTCATCCGAGAGATATGTATCCAATAGACTTTTCTGTATTTGTAGATGAAACTGAATTAAGTGAAGTGTTATGCGGTAAATCTCGTTCTGGCCATTTTAGAGGAGTATGTACAGTTCTTGTTAAATTGTTCAATATTATTTTGCCGGATAAAGTTTATTTCGGGCAAAAGGATTATCAGCAGGCATTGATTGTGAAAAGGCTTATAGATAATTTAAATTATGATATTAGAATGTATTATTTGCCTACGATACGAGATAAAGATAAATTAGCTATGAGTTCAAGAAACCGCTATTTGAAAGATAATGAAAGGCTGGATAGCCTTTGTATTAATGAAGCTTTATCTTTAGGTAGAAAGCTTATTCAACAGGGTGAGACAAGAGTTTTTGTTATTGTGGATAAAATGAAAAATGTTATAATTAAGAAAAGAACGGCAAAGATAGTGTATATTGAGATATTAGACGCGATAAATTTAAAAAACCTAAAAATTGTAAAGGGTAAAATTTTAATAGCTTTAGCTGTTTATATAAATGGTACTCGCCTAATTGATAATACGGTTATAAATGTTAAATAAGAAAAAAAGATAGGATTAATAGGCTGTGGCGTAATAGGTAAGGATATGGCTTTGTTTGGTGAGAAAAATTTGAAAGATGAAGCTTATTTTTATGCGATAGCAGATAAAGATATTAAAGTAGAGGAAAAGTTAATTGACCTTTTGAAAGTTACTTCAAAAATTTTGGATATAGATATTTTAATTAAAGATGTAGATTTGGTTATTGAAGCTGCTACTATTGAGGCTGATAAATTAATTTTAAATCAAGTGTTTTAACTAATCTTTTCATTAAATTTCTTCTTTTGAAGTAGATGGATAGTTTTTAAACTATTCATCCAATAAGAGTTTTGGTGACGTCGATTAAAATGATTATTTTAGAGAAATTTGTTCAAATTAGACTGAATTGCTTTTTTTTCAGTATAATAAAGCTTAGTATGGGATTGTTGCAAAATGCGAATGTCCTTGATTGCACAGATTAATAATATTAGTTTTTATTGATCAAGTTATTTTTTAACCAATGAGACTTTCCCGGCAAAAGAGTCGGGATTAGCTGAATTGATTTTGAGCAATTGAAATGAGTCAAAGGATTTTAAGTTTAACCAATGAGACTTAGATTTCTCGGAAAAAATCTGTAGTCGAAGGATCTTGGGTTTAATTCCCCGCAGTTTACCGCGGAAAAGTTATTTAGGGGAAACCTTCGATACCCCGTAGCTTGCTG
>JAGLSE010000115.1 GCA_023135905.1 Candidatus Omnitrophota bacterium | reverse complement strand
GTCTTTTAGATAAGAATAAACAAAAAGATATTCCGGATATCCCTTTAAATGTGGGATTGATTACTTCTTTGGATTCTGCGGCTTATCATGATTTCACTAATGAGTTAAAGCTTAGCGGATATTCGTTTCAAGTTTTAGCTTATAACTGTCATATGCAGGGTAATTTGGTTGAAAAAGATGTGGTAGCGGCTTTAAAGCTTTTTAATGATTATTCTAAAGATAAATTAGATGTAATTGTTATTACCAGAGGAGGTGGTTCGACCGCTGATTTAAGTTATTTTGATAATAAAAAAATTGCTGAAGCTATAGCAGTTTCAAATTTTCCGGTAATTTCGGCTTTAGGGCATCAAATAAATACGACTATTACTGATTTGACGGTTCATACATTTTGTAAAACTCCTACTAAAGCCGCTCAGTTTTTGGTGGAAAAAGTAAAGCAGGTACAGGATAATTTGAATTTTTTTCAAGATCAAATAATAGGGAAAGCTGAGGATATTCTATGGACTAGCAAAAAATCTTTGCAGAATATAACAGTAAAATTAGATTCAGCTTCCTCACGGTACTTTCGTTTTCATAGAGAAGAACTTTTAGAGTTGCGGCATGGTATCTTTAGCAATTTGAAAGTTTTATTAAGTAAGGAAAAGGCCTTTATCAACAGATGTTTTGATAATTTGAAGTTGTCTGTTCAAAATATTGTAAAAAATTCGAAAGACTATATGTGCCATGTAGAACAAAAAACTAAGATTTTAGATCCGGTGAATACTTTGAAAAGGGGGTATTCGATAACTTTTAAAGGTAAAAAATCGGTAAAGTCTATTGATGATATTCAAGAAAGTGATATAATAACAACTGTTTTCTATAAAGGTAGTATAACATCTAAAGTGATGAATAAAGATAAAAGTGAATAAAAATGACAAAAAAAGATATAAAATACAGTGAAGCTGTGGTTGAATTAAATAATATACTTGCTGATTTAGAGTCAGAAAGTGTAGATGTTGATGAGGTCTCATTGAAAGTTAAAAGGGCGGTAGAGCTCGTTAAAGTTTGCCGAGATAAAATAGATAAAACAGAATTGGAAGTAAGGAAGATAGTAAAAAAGGTAGAAGAAGATATAGATAAAGAACAAAAATAGTATGTAATTGGGGTTAATTTATTATTAAATGAAGTATAATAGATAAAGGGGATTTTATTCTCCATAAACTATTTAAAATTCTGATTGACAGATAAATATTAAGGGAGTATTATATTAAACATTATGATGGACAAGAAAAGAAAAAAAGAATTGATTGAAAAATTTAAAGAGCATGTGGAAGATACTGGTTCAGCAGCAGTACAGATAGCTTTGTTTTCTGAAAGGATTATTTATCTTACAGAACATTTGAAGCTGCATAAGAAAGATTTCCATTCCCGCCGAGGTCTTTTAATCCTTGTAGGAAGGCGCCGTAAGCTGATTTCTTATTTGCGTGAGAAAGACCCCGAAAGTTTCGTAGAAGTCGCAAAAGATCTAAACATAAAGGTAAAATAATATGAAAACTTTAACAACTCTTTCAAATATAGGGGATAGTTCGTTTACTTTTTCAACAGGTGAATGGGCAAAACAGGCTGATGGTAGTGTGACTGTTTCATACGGTGACACTATGGTTTTAGCTACTGCTTGTATGAGTAAAGAATCCTCTCCTGGTCGTGATTTTTTTCCATTAACAGTTGAATACCAAGAAAGAACTTATGCTATGGGTAAAATACCCGGCGGTTTTTTTAAAAGAGAAGGTAGACCTAGAGATAAAGAGATACTTACTTGTCGTCTAATAGATAGGCCTCTAAGACCTCTTTTCCCAGAAGGATTAACCAATGAGGTACAGCTCATATCGTTGGTATTATCTAGCGATGGAATAAATGATCCTGATATTTTTGCTATTAATGCTTCAAGTTGTGCCCTTTTGATTTCTAATATACCATTTTCTAATCCAGTTGGTGCCGTTAGAGTATCAAAAGATGATGGTAAGTTTGTTATAAATCCTAATTATAAACAGAGAGATATTTCTGATATAGATATAGTCCTTGTAGGGACAGAAGAGAAGATTGTAATGATTGAAGCAGCTCTTAATGAAATTAGTGAAGAAGAGGTTTTAGAAGCAATTAAGTTTGCAAAACCCTATATAAAACAAATTATTGATGCCCAGAAAGAACTTCAGGGAAAAGTTGGAAAACCTAAAAAAGAAGTTCAGTTGTCCGGTGTAAACATTGAACTTTTAAATAAAATTAGAGAAACAACTGGTTCAAAGCTGGAAGAAGCTTATGGAGTAAGTACTAAAGAAGAGAAAAATGTTTTCGTAAGTGATATAAAAGATTCTTTATGTAAAGAATTTGTAACAGAAAATTCAGAAATAACTATAGACGATATCAAAGCTGTTCTTTCTAAATTAGAAGAAGAGTTTATACGAAGAAATATTTTAGAAAAAGATAAAAGACCTGATGGTAGGGGATTAGATGAAATTAGAGCCTTGGATTGCAAAGTAGGTAGTTTACCTTGTACTCATGGTTCTGCTGTGTTTACTCGTGGAGAAACCCAATCTTTATCAGTTGTTACCTTAGGTACCAGTGTTGATGAACAAAGAATTGAGAGTTTAGAAGGTGAAAAGTTTAAAAAATTTATGTTACATTATAATTTTCCTCCGTTTAGCGTAGGAGAAGTAAAATTTATGAGAGGACCTTCACGAAGAGATTTAGGCCATGGGACATTAGCTGAAAAAGCTCTTACTCCGGTTCTTCCTTCAAGTGAAGATTTCCCTTATACAATAAGAGTTGTATCTGATATTTTAGAGTCAAACGGTTCATCCAGTATGGCTACAACTTGTGCGTCTTCTTTGTCTTTGATGGATGCAGGCGTGCCAATAAAAGGTGCTGTTGCAGGTATTGCAATAGGGTTAGTGACAGATAAAGATAAATATAAGATTCTTACAGACATTGCTGGTGCTGAAGATCATTATGGAGATATGGATTTTAAAGTAGCCGGTACTACGAAAGGTATTACCGCTATCCAATTAGATACAAAAATAGACGGTCTTACTTTTCCTATGATAGGAGATACTTTGGTTAGGGCAAAAACAGCACGCCTTTTTATTTTAGAAAAAATGACAGCAGCAATTTCTTCACCTAGAGAAGAGCTTTCTAAGTATGCTCCAAAAATAAAAACCTTTTCGGTAAACCCAGAAAAGATAGGCGCGATTATTGGACCGGGAGGCAAAACAATTAAAAGATTGCAGCGTGAAAATAATTCAAATATAGAGATAGATGATGAGACTAATATGGTTTCAGTATCTGCTGATACGGATGAAAATTTACAAAGAACTGTAAATCAGGTTATGAATCTTATAAGAGATATCGAGATTGGTGAAATTTTTGAAGCAAAAGTTGAAAAGATAGTTAATTTTGGAGCTTTTTGTGAAATAGCCCCGGGTAAAAGTGGATTGGTTCATGTTTCCGAACTTGCAGATGGATTTGTTAAAGATGTAACAGAATATTTGAAAGAAGGCGATATCGTAAGAGTAAAAGTAATTGGGATTGATCCTCAAGGTAAGATTAAACTTAGCATTAAACAAGCTAAACCTAACTAATTTTTGTAATCAAAGATTAGCTCTGCCATTCATAGAAAAATAATTAGTTTAGTGAAACTATTACGGTTTATTCAAAATAATCTAGTTTAAATATGAAGCATCTCTCTTCCTTTATGAAGAGTACAATATTCTTTTTATTGTCTCTTTTAATATTTTTAAGTTTAATTTCTTATTCCCATTTAGACATTCCTTTTTTAAGTTATCCTAATACTAAGGTTATACATAATCTAATAGGTATTGGCGGGGCTTATTTGTCCTTTGCTCTTTTTTTTGTTTTTGGTTATGCTGCATACTTTTTTTCTTTTTTGTTATTAGGTTTAGGACTTGATAAATTAGAATTAATTAGATTTTCAGGGATAGGTAAAAGTAAAATTGTAAATATTTTTGCTTTTATATTTTTTATTGTTTTTCTTTCCTCTTTCATGGGTCTTTTTCCTCAGAGTAGTGCCCAAGTATTTAAATCTTCAGGTATTATTGGATTTTATATTGCAGGATTTTTTATAAAATATTTAGGTATTTACGGTGCTTTTATAACTATTACGTTACTTGTAGTTGTAAACGCCTTACTGCTTTTTGGATATTTTTTTGTTGATTTATTAAAAGGTTTAAAAATTTTGTTTGAAAAATTAATAGAGTTTATTCGGAATATGAAAGATAAAAGAGAAGATAAAAGAGAAGAAAAAATAAAAGAGAAAAAAATAATTGTGAAGAAGAATCTATATATTAAGGAAGTTGATCCGGAAATAAATGTTTATAAACCAAATTCTATTTCTAAGAATAAAGATTTTTTAGATAAAAAATCTATATTAGAACCTAGAGAAAAGGTAGGTCAAGTATTAACTAAAGAGCAGTTAAAGAAAAAAATGGAAAATTTGGAGAATCAAAATCGTGAAAATTATGATCCGCTTAAATATAAATTACCTACGGTAAATCTTTTAAAAAGACCTCCCTTTGTAGATAATAAAGATGATAAAGAAGATATCAGGGTAAACATACAAAATTTAGAAAATTCTTTATTAGATTTTGGAGTCGAAGCTAAAGTGGTTAGTGTGCAGAAGGGGCCTGTAGTTACTATGTATGAACTGCAACCTCAGGCAGGTACAAAAATTCAGAAAATATCTTCCTTAGCTGATGACATAACTTTAACTATGAAAGCTTCGTCAGTAAGAATAGTTGCTCCGATTCCCGGTAGAGGAACCATAGGCGTAGAAATTCCTAATATGGTTAAACATCTTGTATGTTTAAGGGAGGTTTTAGAGGAAAAAGTTTTTATAAAGGCTCATTCAAAATTGACTATTGTTATTGGGAAAAACGTTTCAGGAAATCCTGTGATTGCTGATTTGGGAGATATGCCGCATCTTTTGATTGCCGGCGCAACCGGAGCAGGCAAAACGGTGTGCGTTAATTCGATGATATGTTCAATATTATTTAAAGCTAAACCTGATGAAGTAAAATTTATTTTGATAGACCCTAAAATGGTAGAGTTAGCTTCATTTGCCGGTATTCCGCATTTAATCCATCCGATAATTTCTGAAGCAAAAAAAGCTTTTTTTGCATTAAATTGGGCAGTGGAAGAGATGGAAAGACGGTATAAATTGTTGGCAGAAGTCGGTTGCCGTAATATTGGTGCTTATATTAAAGTTGGACATAAAATGCCCTATATCGTTATTGTTGTTGATGAATTAGCGGATCTTATGATAGTTGCCAGGGAAAATATTGAGACAACTATACAGCGGTTGGCTCAGCTTTCAAGAGCAGTAGGTATTCATTTGATACTAGCTACTCAACGACCTTCGGTGGATGTTATAACCGGTGTAATTAAAGCAAATTTTCCGGCTAGAATATCTTTTAAAGTTGCGTCTCGTGTTGATTCCCGTACAGTCTTGGATAGTATGGGAGCAGATAAACTTTTAGGTAAAGGTGATCTTTTATTTTTAAAACCTGGTGATATTAAATTAATCAGAGCTCAAGGTTCATATATTGAAGATGATGATATAGATGCGTTAACAGATTTTGTAAGAGTTCAAGGCTGCCCGATTTATGAAGAGGGAATTTCTAAAAGCGAAAAAAAGAAGACCATGCATATCGAAGGTGATGAATTATTTGATGAGGCTGTAAAAATAATATTGAGAGCGCGTCAAGCATCAGGTTCAATGTTACAGAGGCGACTTCGTGTAGGATATACAAGAGCCGCCCGTCTTCTTGATTTAATGGAACAAGAAGGGATAGTGGGGCCTTTTTGCGGCAGCAAAGCTAGAGAGATTTTAGTTGAGCCCGAAGAATTTTTAGCTCAAAAGGGGATAGAATGATCGAAGAGTTATGTCATAAATTAAAAAATAAACGGAAAGAATTAGGATATTCAATTGAGCATATAGTTAATAAAACAAAATTAAGTCCATCAGTTATAAAAAATATTGAAGAAGTTAATTTGGATAGTATTGGCGGCTCATATCTTAAGGGATTTATAAAGATTTATGCCTCTTTTTTAAAAGTACAGATAGAAGAAGATTTAGAAGTGATGTTTTCAAACGATACACCTAAACAGGACAAAAAACAATTAAAAATAAAAAACAAAGAAACTAAGCCTAAAGGGCCAAATGTCTTTGATAGAATTAAAGTAATACCAGTTCAGGTTAAAAAGAAAATTTTTATAACTGTAATTAGTTTTATATCAATTTTGGTTGTGTTCAATTTAGGTAAAGTTGTTTTTACAAAAGTTTCACAAATATTCAAGAAAAGACCTCCAAAAGTTGGAAGTAAGATAGAAACTCCTGATATTGGGCCTGAGAGAGAAAATGTGAAAGATGAAAAACAGGTAAAACAAGTTGCCCCGGTTAAGATTAAAGATGTTTTAGGCGAAATGGAAGTTTCGCTGACAGCTAAAAAGAGATGTTTTTTGAAAGTAATAGTTGACGGTAAACTTTTATTTCAAGGCACGCTTAATAAAGGCGCTGTGGAAACATGGAAAGGTACAAAAGAGATAGAATTTAAAATTAAAGATGGATCAGCTGTTTATCTGGAAGTTAATGGTAAAGCTATTCCAAATTTAACTTCTATACGGAAACCGATAAAAAGCCTCAAGATAACCCCCTCCGGTATTACGGTGGATAAATAATAATAAGGTTGTAGCTGATAGCTTTTATCTCATAGCAAAAGAAAAAAGAAGAATAGAGTCTTATAGTTCCTAATTTTGAAAGAAGAAAGAGGTAAATACTAAAAAATTTTTATTTATTGGATTATTTTACAAATAAATAAAATAGGTTTTAGGTTCAATAGTAGTAAATCTTAATTCATAGATATTTGTAGAGTTTATGACCCGAGTGTTAACGATTGTGGGACAATCTTTTTTTAAAGAGAGCTAAGATAATGATATCTAAAATTAAAAAAACTTTTTCAGTTGTGTCATTAGGGTGTTTTCGAAATACCTATGATACTGAAATATTAAGCCAAGAATTCTGTATGAAAGGTTATGAATATTATAAAGGATTTTCTTTGGCTGATAATAAAAAATCAGGAAATATATGTGACCTTCTTATAATAAATACGTGCGGTTTTATTGACAAAGCCAAAGAGGAATCTATCGAAATTATAAAAGAAGCTATTGAGGTAAAGAAGCTTAAAAGAATAAAAAAAATATTGGTATTTGGTTGTTTGGTGCAGAGGTATAGAGAGGAGTTGGAAAAATTTTTTCCTCAAGTTGATGAATGGATGGGAATAAAGGAATTTAGTTCTAAATTCTCTAAAAGGTTGATATTAACCCCTTCGTATATTGGATTCTTAAAGATTTGTGAAGGGTGTTTAAATAAGTGTAGTTTTTGTGCGATACCTTTGATAAAAGGAAAACTTAGGAGTAAAGAGAAAGATGCTGTTATTGAAGAAGCAAAGTATTTAGATAAAAAAGGGGTAAAAGAATTAAATCTAATAGGACAGGATATAACCAGTTGGGGTAAAGATTTTAAATCAAAAGAGGATTTAACTTTTCTTGTTAATCAAATTTTAAAAGCAACTAAAAATATAAAGTGGATAAGGCTTATTTACACCCATCCTCGGAACATATCGCAATCATTAATTGACCTAATAGCTAAAGAAGATAGAATTTGTAAATATATAGATTTACCTATTCAACATATAAATAATAGAATTTTAAAAGCAATGAAAAGAAAGATTACAAAAAAAGAAATTAAAGATTTAATTTGTAAAATAAGAACAAATATTCCGGGATGTGTTATTAGAACTTCAGTAATAGTTGGATTTCCTGGAGAGACAGAAGAAGAATTTAAAGAGTTATTCGATTTCTTAAAAGAGGTTAAGTTTGACCGGTTAGGCACATTTATTTATTCTAGAGAAGAAGATACGCCGGCGTATAATTTAAAGCCTCAAATTCATCATAGTACAAAAAAAAGACGATATGGTGAAGTTATGAGTCTTCAGCAGAAAATAGCACAGAATATCAATGACAGATTTGTCGGTCAAGAAATAGAAGTGCTTATGGAAGATTTTGAAAATGATGTTTATATAGGACGCACTCAGTTTGACGCTCATGAAGTTGACGGTATGGTTATTGTTAGAAGAAAAGGTTTAAAGATAGGAAATTTTTATAAAATTAAAATAGAAGATGCTTATAATTATGATCTTTCGGGTGTTTGAAGGGGCGGGGAACCGGAGACCGAAGACCGGAGAACGAAAAAGATAAGGAAGAATAAAGCTCAAGGAAAAAGGGGTCCGCAGATTACGCGGATTTTCGCAGATTTAGTATGTAAAAAGAAAATATGGGAAACGGGAGACAGGAAGAGGGCAGAAGTCAGAGATCAGAAAAAGAAGACAGATGACAGAAAACTGAGATAGGAGATTGGAGAGAGGGGTAAACACCCCAACAGTCTCATCCTGGCGAAATACCAGGATCTTAGAATTTAATCGAAATTACAGGGAAAATATTGAATTTTTATAATATCAAGGTAAAATAGGCAATAACCTTAGGGTCATTAAATTATTATTATGATTGTATAAGTTTAGATTTTTAGAAATTTTATTATGAACACACCTAACAAACTTACAATATTACGGATAATATTAGCATTCATTTGTGTTGGTTTAATATTGAAGAACACTTTGATTTCAATAATATTAGCTTTAGTCGTTTTTGGATTAGCTTCTTTGACTGATTTTTTTGATGGTTATATAGCTAGAAAATATAATTTAATTTCTGATTTAGGTAAGATTTTAGATCCTATAGCAGATAAAGTTCTTATTCTTGGAGTATTTTTTTCTTTTTTTTGTTTGGGTATTGTAAACTTTTGGATGGTTATTTTGATAGCTATTAGAGAAGTTCTTTTAACAGTGGTAAGGTTATTTAATTTAAGAAAAGGGGTTGTTCAGGATGCAGAAATAATTGGTAAACATAAAACTGTTGCCCAGATTGTAGGTATACTAATTATTTTTTTAATAAAAATTTTATCAGAAAGTATACCTTCAAATGAAATAGTAATATTTTTGTTTAATAAGTTTATTCCTGTTTTGATGTTGTATATTGTGGGCATAACTGTTTTTTCCGGAATAATTTATTTTAGGAAAAATAGGGCAATATTGAATAAATAAGTATAGAAGTAGCGACGTAGAGATGTAACGAAGAAGTCATAAGTTTCGCATGAACGAAACGTCATATGCTTATTGTATTCGCGTCATAAATTTTGCTAATGCAAAATGTCATATAATTGTTCAGAAAAAGAAGAAGATAGAAGATGAAAACCGGAGAAGAGAAAACCGTATAGACGTAGCGGAGTAACGACGTAA
>JAGLSE010000114.1 GCA_023135905.1 Candidatus Omnitrophota bacterium | reverse complement strand
TTAGGATGAACCTCCATAAATAAACCATCAACACCGGCTGCAACAGCCGCTAACCCTAATGGCTCAACAAATTCTCTATCACCGCCTGAAATACCGCCTTTAGCTGAAGGTCTCTGTAAGGAATGAGTTACATCGTAAATAACCGGGTAACCTAACTTTTTCATTTCTAAAAATGACCGAAAATCCACAACCAGATTGTTATATCCAAAACAACTGCCCCTCTCAGTCAATAAAATATTCTTATTACTCGTTGACTCAACTTTTTCAACTACATATTTAATGTCTGCTGGAGACATAAACTGAGCCTTTTTAATATTTATAGTTTTTTTAGTCTTTGCAGCCTGTATAATTAAATCTGTCTGACGGCTTAAAAAAGCCGGTATTTGGATTATATCAAGAACATCCTTCAAAACATCGATTTGTTCTACACAATGCACATCGCTCAATATAGGAAGACCAAATTTATTTTTAACGGCTTCTAAAATATCCAACCCTTTAATTATACCGGGACCTCTATAAGAATGAACCGAAGTACGATTTGCTTTATCAAAACTTGCTTTAAAAATAAATTGAATAGGATACGGTTCTAATAAATTTTTTAAGAAAGCAGCTATCTCCAAAACAGACTTCTTGCTCTCAATAACACAAGGTCCAGCTATAAAAATTAGTTCTTTCGTATTTTTAAACATTTCCTTTTTTCAATAAAATCCGTTTTACCTGTTGTAAATCTTCTTCAGTATCTACCCCGCAAGAATCAAATTGAGTTTCTATAACTTTTATTTTATATCCAGCCTCCAAAGCCCTTAATTGTTCTAACTTTTCGGCTTTTTCCAAATAAGACTTCGGAAGATTTTTAAAAACATATAAAAACTCTTTATTATAGGCATAAATACCTAAATGTTTATAGTAAATTTTTTCATTTTGGATGTTTTCGGTATCTTTCCTAAAATAAGGCAAAGAGAATCTGGAAAAATATATAGCAAAATCAGACTTATCACAAACAACTTTCACAACATTAGGATTATTTATTTCATTATCATCTGTGATTTTTTTCTTTACCGTTGCCATAACAATATCAGGGTTAGATAACATCTCTTGAGCCAAATTATCAATAATTAAAGGATGTATAAGAGGTTCATCTGCCTGAATATTTATTACAATTTTTGTATCAATATCATTTACTGCCTCAGCTAACCTATCTGTCCCGGAAAAATGTTCAACTGCAGTATTTATTACTTCCGCACCAAATTCTTTGGCAACATCTTCTACATCAGGATGATCACAAGCTATAATAAGCCTATCCAACATATGAGAAGAAGAAGCGTTTTCCCAAGTCCATTGAAGCAAAGTCTTTCCACATATTTTACGCAATAATTTATGAGGAAGTCTTTCTGACGCATAACGTGCCGGAATTACACCAACAATACTAAAATCATTTTTCATCTATTTTCCTAAAAATATCTTGTTTATTAGTAGTTGCCGCGCCTAACTTACCAACTACAATACCCGCAGCCAAATTCGCTATAACTGCTGCTTCAGCATATCCTGCCTTACAACTCAAAGCAAGGGTAAACGCGGAAATAACGGTATCACCTGCTCCAGTAACATCAAAAACCTCTAACGCTGCCGTAGGGATATGATGATGTTTATTATCAAAAAACAACATCATACCATCCTCCCCTAAAGTCATAAGTAAAACCTTGGGTTTTAATTTATTCATTATTTCTTTACCTAAATTTAATATCTGACTTTTATCTTTCAGCTTAATATTCACAGCATTTTGAGCCTCTTTTAAATTAGGGGTAAGTGCCGTTACATTGTTATAATAATCAAAATGTTCCTCTTTAGGATCAACCGTAACAATTTTATTATTATTTTTACATAAACTAACCAGCTCTTCAACTAAATGCGGATTTATAACTCCCTTCCCATAATCTTCGATAATTACAGCATCGAACTCATCAATATTCTTTTTTATTTTATCAATAACCAATTCATTTATTTTTAACGAAAGAGGTGCCAAAGACTCCCAATCAACTCTAACCATTTGCTGGTGACTAGCCATTATTCTCGTTTTCAAAGTAGTTGGTCGACCCGAATCTTTTATAATAAGTTTAGTATCAATACCGCTTTTTTTTATTAATGAAAACAAAGTTTTACCGAAACCATCATTACCGATAACCCCGCACATGCTTACCTTAGCACCTAAAGACCTCAGGTTTAACCCAACATTAGCTGCGCCTCCGCAGGCAAAACTCTCTTTATTAGCCCAAACCACAGGAACCGGTGCCTCAGGTGAAATTCTATCTACTTTACCAAAAATATGATGATCCAAAATCAAATCACCAACAACCAAAATATTTTTATTCTTAAAAAGGGAAACAATACTTTTTAATTTTTTTTTATTGATTTTCATAACCTATTATTCCCTAAAACATTACTTTTATATTTTCCCGAAGAAAGTAATTATACCATCTGAATTAAAAAAATCTACCCCTAATAATGAGACTGTGACAAAAATAGCAATCCCTGATTACACAGATTAGTGCTCTAATCGCTGCACACATATTTTAATCGTTAAAATCAAGAACTGTGACTATTACAAAACAGCGATATGTCTAAACTCTAACATTCAATTCACCTAAAGAAAACTACTAGAAACCGTATCGCTAAATAAAAACCCTTTCGATGTTAAATAAATCCCTATTTTTGTATTTCTGTGTATTTTATATCTAATTAAACCATTTTGAATTAGTTCATCTATAAGCTTAGACTCTATATCCATAAAATCAAAACCTGTTTGAACCTTAAACCAATGAAAAATTATTCCTTCTTTAGTCCTTATTTTTAAAGCTGCGGATTCCTTAGCTCTTTTCAATGGAGATAATTTTTCTCTAAATACAACCACTTTTTCGCCTTTTATTACCCGACTTAAATAATCCCTAACATCCCCTACATTTCTTTGTCTTATTCCATCTATAAAGGATACCGCACCCGGTCCTAACCCTAAATACTCATTATTTTTCCAATAATTCATATTATGCATACTTTCATACCTTTTTTTTGCATAATTTGATACTTCATACTGCATAAATCCTTTTTTAGACAAATACTTATTATTATAGTTATGCATTTTAATAATCAAATTTTCATCTAATGGAATTATTTTCTTTTCTTTCAATTGCTTAAAGATAGGTGTACCTGATTCATAACTCAAACAATAAATAGAAATATGTTTTATAGGCAGATTAACTGCCGTTTCCAACTCCTTTTCCCAAATATCAAAATTCTGTCCCCAAACACCAAAAATTAAATCAATACTAATATTCTCAAATCCATTATCTTTTGCCAGAATCAGTTTAGTTACAGCCTCTTCTTGAGAATGTACCCTACCCAACTTTTTAAGTTTTATATTATCAAAAGACTGAATTCCTAGACTCAAACGATTTACCCCTCTATCTCTAAACAATAATATTTTGTCTCTATTTAAGCTCTCAGGATTGACTTCAACCGTAAATTCCTGAGATTTTTTAGCTAAATCAGACAAAGACATTAAAAGTTTTTTCCAAAGAATTAGATCTAAAATACTAGGGGTACCTCCTCCAATATAAATACTGCTAAAACTACCCTTTAGATTAGATATCTGACTACAAAGAATATCAATATAATCAAAAGATATATCTTTCTGATATTCAATACTATAAAAATCGCAATATCGACATTTTTTTCGACAAAAAGGAATATGAATATATAAAGACCTTTCTTTCATAAAATATTTTTTATTTTTATTACCGGACAGTGCGTGACTGCTTCGCACCCCTCCTTCGTCGGGGCTGTCCCTACAATTAATCAATAACCATTTACAAACCCTAAACCCTAAATCCTAAACAAATCCAAAATCAAAATATCAAAATTCAAAACAAAAAACCATCTATCCCTAACAAAAGACTCCCATCCCAATTCCGAAGTAGTTCATTCTATTTTTATACCCTTAATTCTATTTTATCAACTCGCAAACTCGCGAACTCGCCAACCCGCTAACCTTTTTATTCCTTTTTCCTTTATCTTTTTTCTAGCCATAGACTATCGACCATAGACCATTCATTAGTTAATTCTTATTTTTTATCAATTAAAATATTTGTTTTCATGTTAGCTGAAAGCTAGCACTTGTTTTTTAAAAACAGATTATAAAATTAAAACTTGTTTTGAATTTTTAAGCTGTTTTTAGAAAAGAAGCGTTTTAAACATGTTTAAAACGTGGAAACAAATATTTCAGTCACCTTCGTGCAAACAAAGAGTCCCTTCGTGTCCTTCTTCCCTAAGTACTCAGTACTCCGAGCTAAGAGCTATTTTGCCTTCGTGTGATTCTCCCTTTTTTCTTCTTTGAGCTATTTTCTATCAGCTTTGAAATTCTATGCTATAATTATAATAGTCGTATCAAATAATACAATGCCTGATTAAAAAGAAATGAAAAAACCCTTTTTCAGCATAATAATACCCACTTACAACCGCGCAAAATTTCTAAAAATTGCTATAAATTCCATATTAAATCAAACTTTCCATAACTACGAAATAATAATTATAGATGATGGTTCTACAGACAATACACAAAAAATTACACAAAATAAAATACTTAACCCAAAAATAAGATATATCTATCAATCACATAAAGGCGTATCCCCAGCTAGAAATCTTGGAGTTGCCTCCTCTAAAGGTGAATTCATTTGTTTTCTTGACTCAGATGACCGCTTTCGAACTGAAAAACTTCAAATTACTTATAATTATATAAAAAAATTTCCTAAACACAGTATCTTCCATACCGAAGAGATATGGTACAATAATGGAAAAATTGTTACTCAAAAGGTTTATCATAAAAAACCAGATGGATTAATATTGAATAAATCTGTTAAATCATGCTGCATAGGCATGTCTACTGCCGCATTAAAAAAGTATGTCTTCAATAAAATAGGCCTATTCGATGAAGCTATGCCTGCCTGCGAAGACTATGATTTTTGGATTAGAGCCTCTTTAAAATTTTCATTCATTCTAATACCTGAACCTCTTACAATAAAAGAAGGAGGACATCCCGACCAACAATCAAAAAAATACCCGGCAATGGATAAATTAAGGATTTATTCATTAAAAAAGATTTTAGAACAAGAAAATCTAACACCTGAAAATTACACTATAATTTATAAAGAACTCATAAATAAATGCAACATATATATTAAAGGTGCTATAAAAAGAAATAAAATTGCTGAGGTAGACTATTATAGAAAAATTGTTAAGGAATTTGATAAATAAAGCAGGGCACAAAATTACCAATTACATGTCAAAAGAAAAAAATCAAAAGTTAAACAATCAATAAATAAAATCAAGATATTCTCTAATCATCAAATTTTTAGATTTCGACAATTTCATAATCTATATCCTTAGATATTTTTATATGAGCCTTTTGCCATTCCATATCATTCTGCTCAGGGTAATCTTTACGATAGTGAACACCTCGGCTTTCTTTCCTTATATAAGCTGTCTTTTGAATAAGACTTGCTATCTGGAGTATATTTTGTAACTCCCAACCCTTAGGATAAGAAAACTCCTTTCTATTTACATAGCTAGCCCAAAAGTCTATTATCTCTTTAGCTTCTAAAATCATTTTTAAATCTCTTTCAATACCCACACATCTGGACATCAAACTCTTTAAAGAATTTCTTATATCTTCTACATCAAAATCTTTTGATTTGCTATAATCTAAGATGTTACTAATTTCCGGAATAACTTTAATCCTTTTTTCATCTTTTACAAATTTACCTGCAGAATACCCTGCTCTGTATCCAAATACCAAACATTCAAGAAGAGAATTACTCGCTAATCTATTTGCTCCATGTAAACCTAAGCAAGCACATTCACCACAGGCATATAAATTACTAATATTAGTCTTTCCTTTTATATCTATCTTAATTCCGCCCATCATATAATGGGCTGTCGGCCGAACAGGTATCATATCTTTTTTTATATCGATACCAAAAAAAGAACAGGCCTCTGTTATACTGGGAAAACGTCTCTTAAGAAATTGTGAGTCAAGATGATTAAGGTCTAAATAAACATGAGTATCCCCTGTTTTCTTCATTTCTCTAAAAATTGCCCTTGAAACTACATCCCGTGGAGCAAGTTCTCCTTCCCGGTGATATTTAAACATAAACCTCTCCCCGTACTTATTCTTTAACATTCCCCCTTCACCCCTAACAGTTTCAGAAATAAGCGAGCGTGATGCCCCAGCTATATATAAGGTGGTAGGATGAAACTGCACAAATTCCATATCCATAAGGTAAGCGCCGGCTCGATAGGCTAAAGCCATTCCACATCCTGTAGCAACAATAGAGTTAGTGGTTTCTCGATAAATTTGTCCTATTCCTCCTGTAGCCAATATTGTCTTTTGAGCATAGACTGCCTTTCTGCCCTCATTCTCTATATCAACAATAACTCCAAAACAAATTCCGTCTCTATGCAATAAATC
>JAGLSE010000113.1 GCA_023135905.1 Candidatus Omnitrophota bacterium | reverse complement strand
GGAAGATTTCATTTTAATGTTAGTAGAGGGTTTTAGGAGGTAAATTATGAAAAAAAATATTCTTTTTTTAGCAGTAGCTTTATTTGGGATTACTTTTTGTTCTAGCAGCTTTGCGAAGGATTTAAAGATTGGATATGTTGATGTGTATAAAGTATTTAATGAGTATGATAAAACTAAAGAGTCAGAAGGTGTTTTAGATAAGAAGAAAAAAGAAGTTGAAACAAAACTTATTGAAAAGAAAGATAGTATAGAAAAAATTCAAAATAAGTTAGAGACACTTAATGAAGAACAACAAAAGGTTGAGGAAGCTAAACTTATGGAACAGGCTAAAGAATACAGAGACTTAGAACGAACAGCTGTAGTAGATATTCGGAAAGAACGAGACGATAAAATGAAGGAAATTTTGGAAGATATAAATGAAGTGACAAAAGAATATTCAGAAACCAATGATTTTGATCTTGTGGTTAATGAAAATACTCTTCTTTATAGTGGAGATAGTATTATTAATATTACAGATCAAATTTTGAAAATTTGTAATAATAACTACAAAAAATAATGGAAGCTAGTGTTCGACAAATAGCGGATTTAGTAGACGCGGAATTAATAGGTTCGCCAGATATAATTATTACTGGCATTTCAGGTATTAAAGAAGCAAAAGAAGGAGATATTACTTTTTTAGCTAATTCTAAGTATGCTTATTTATTGAATACAACAAAAGCTTCCGCAATAATAACATCTAAAGATATTATAGATAATACAAATAAAACTTTACTTAAAACAAATGATCCTTCGGTTGCTTTTACCAAGGTTGTTGGTTTGTTAGCACCTAGTGTTACAAATCATCCTAAGGGTATACACCCTTCCTCAGTAATATCTTCTAAAGCTAAATTGGGGAACAATGTTTCAATTGGGGCTTGTGCTGTCATTGATGATGACGTTTGTATTGGAGATGGCACCATTATATACGGCGGTTGTTATATTGGCCATGAGACTAAAATTGGAAAAAATTGTTTATTATATCCTAATGTTTCAGTTAGAGAAAGAATAGATATTGGAAATAGGGTTATAATACATTCTGGATCCGTTATAGGAAGTGATGGGTTTGGATTTTCTATGGTTAGGGGGATACAGCAGAAAATACCTCAAATTGGGATAGTACAGATTGAAGATGATGTTGAAATTGGGGCAAATGTTGCTATTGATAGAGCTAGATTTGATAAAACAGTTATTGGTAAAGGTACAAAAATAGATAATCTGGTTCAAATTGCTCATAATGTTGTTACAGGAGAGAATTGTATAATAGTTGCTCAGACTGGTATTTCAGGAAGTTCTGTTTTAGGCGATAATGTAGTTTTGGCTGGACAAGTCGGGATTATTGGACATGTAAAAATTGGTGAAAAAACTATAATTGCCGCTAGATCAGGCGTAACTAAATCAATTCTTCCGGGAACTAAAGTTTGGGGGTTTCCTGCTAAACCGCTTGATATAGCTAAGAAGATTAATGCTTGCGTTCAACGTCTTCCGGATTTATATAAGAAAATAAAAGAACTGGAAGAAAAAGTTAAGCATTTAGAGAAGAAAGAGTAATATAGTATGGATATGCAAAGAACAATTAATAGTAAAATATCATTTGAAGGTGTGGGATTACATACCGGAAATAATTCTAAAATTGAAATTTTGCCTGCAAATCCGAATACGGGTGTAATATTTGTTCGTAAAGATTTAGAAGAACAGGTTTTAATTAAAGCAGATTTTTATGCCCTTTTAGATCCTGATAATTTTCCTCGACGGACTTCTATAGGTTCTAAAGATGTGTATGTTCATACTGTGGAACATCTTATGGCCGCGTTTCATTTATTAGGTATAGATAATGTTCAGATAAATATTTGGGGAGAAGAAATACCAGGTTTAGATGGCAGTTCTAAAGAATTTATAGATAAGATTAATGAAATAGGTTGGACGGAACAGGCAACTAAAAGGAGCCGTTTGATTGTTAAAGAGCCGTTATGGGTAGAGGATGGTTCTGCAAGTATATTTGTTTTACCTTATAAAGGATTACGTATATCTTATGTTTTAGATTATGATAGTGATTTAATTCCTGCAGGATATAAAGATATTATTTTAAATGGCACTTTGAATGATCCTTTTTATGAAGCTAGAACATTTTGTTTAGAGAAAGAGGTAAAACCTTTATTAGATATGGGGTTAGGAAAAGGTGCTAATTATAAAAATACTTTAGTTGTTTCTGAAAAAGGTATAGTAGAGAATGAATTAAGATTTCCTGATGAGTTTGTCAAACATAAAATTTTAGATTTAATAGGTGATTTATATATATCCGGCCCAATTAGTGGACATGTTATAGCCGTTAAAGGTGGACATTCTTTGAATATAAAATTACTTCAAAAATTACGTAAATATAAAGAAAGATTAAGAGGTGCGGCGATAGATACAAAACCATTAGAAATTTCTAATGGGGAAGGTCTTACTGTTGAAGAAATTATGCAGATATTACCGCACAGATTCCCCTTTTTATTGATAGATAGAATTATTTCTATTGAGAAGGGAGTAAAAGCTGTTGGTATTAAAAGTGTGACAATGAATGAATATTTTTTTCAAGGGCATTTTCCTATAAAACCAGTTATGCCGGGAGTTCTTATTGTTGAAGCTATGGCTCAAGTTGGCGGTGTTTTAATGCTTGGATGCGAAGAACATAGAGGTAAATTGGCATATTTTATGGCTGCAAATAATATTAAATTTAGAAAGACAGTTGTTCCAGGTGACCAATTAGTTATGGAAGTTGTTGCGGGAAAGATTAGATCTAAAACCGGTATAGTAAAAGCTAAAGCTTTTGTTGGGAGTAAATTGGTTTGTGAGGGTGAACTTACGTTTATACTTGTAGAACCATAAGCTTTTATCTGACTTTTTATTGCCTTCCTTATAATTTTTGATATAATAATCCACAAGTATTAAGGTGTTTTAATTTATACTATTTTAGTGAACATAGTAATTAGAACAATATAAAATTTTATAAATAATTTGTTTTTATTTGATTGAGAATTTAGACTATGTTGAACCAAATTGATTCTAGAGCAATAATAAGTCCATCTGCCCAGATAGGTGAAAATGTAAAAATAGGACCGTATGCCATTATTGGTGAAAATGTAAAAATCGGCTCGTTTTGTGTAATCGATTCTTTTGCTCAGGTTTTAGGGTATACTGAAATTGGCGAAAATTCTCGAATATTTAGTTACGCGGTAATTGGAAATATTCCTCAGGATCTAAAATATAAAGGTGAGAGAAGTTTTTTGGTTATCGGAAAAAATAATCAATTTAGAGAGTTTGTTACAATTAATCCCGGAACAGATAAAGATAGCTCGACTATAGTTGGTAACGGTAATTTATTTATGGCATATTCACATGTTGGACATGATTGTTGTGTCGGTGATGAAAATGTTTTTGCTAATTCCGCTACGTTAGCGGGTTATGTTCAAATTGGCAATAAAGTTGTTGTTGGGGGATTAGCTGCTATTCATCAATTTTGTCGTGTAGGAGATTTAGCTATTATAGGGGGTTGTTCTAAGGTTGTTCAGGATATTCCTCCTTATTCTATGTGTGATGGCCATCCGGCAGTGGTTTGTGGACTTAATTTGATAGGATTGAAACGTGCTGAGTATTCTAAAGAAGAGATCAGAATATTAAAAAAGGCTTTTAAAATAATATTTTTTGAAAATCATGTATTAAGTAAAGCTCAAAAAATAGTAATAGAAAGTCTTCCTTCTTTAAATAAAATAGATACTCTTTTTGAATTTATTGCTTCTTCCAAAAGAGGTATAAAAAAACCGATTTAAAGTTTTTACAAAAGGGTATTTAAACCCGAAATGATAGTTGTTTATTAAAGAGTATGTTTGTACTTAACCCGAAAAATGCATTTAAAAAAAATTTATATACGTAATGAATAACAAACTAAACAGTTATGTAAAAACTGCGATATGCAAAATAGTACCTTTGCATTTTTCTAAGGTAATCTGACTTTTTACCCTACGGGCACAGGCCAAATTTTCCTGGGGAAATTTTGGAGTCGACCCTCTGGGCAAATAATGCTAACTGCATTATTTGGGTTAAATAGCTAAATCATATTTTAATGATATGGATGTAGTAGGTAAAGAAAAATTATGTATTATCGCCGGAAATAGATTCCTTCCTATCCTTCTTGCTCAAAGAGTAAAAGAGAAAAATAAAAATTTAGAAGTTGTTGCTATCTGTTTTAAAGGGGAGACTTCGAGGAACATTTGTAAAGTTGTAGATAAAACTTATTGGATAAACGTAGGCAATCTTCGAGATTTAAAGGATATTTTAAGTAAAGAGAATTTAAGAAAATGTGTTATGGTTGGTCAAGTAAATCCTTTAAAAATTTTTAAGAGAAAAGTTTGGGACGATGAGTTGACTTCATTGGTAGAATCAATTAAAGATTTTCGTCCGCATACTATTTTCGGAAAAATAATTGAATATTTGGAAAAAGAAGGAACAACTTTTATAGATTCAACTTTATGTTTACAGGATGATATGGCAGATATAGGAATAATGAATGATTTGGATTTAGACGAAACTTTAGTCAAAGATATAAATTTTGGGGTTAAAATTGTTTCATCTTTTGTTGATTTAGATGTAGGACAGACAGTTGCTGTTAAAAGTAGAAGTACTGTGGCATTAGAATCGTTAGAAGGCACAAATTCAACTATATTAAGAGCATATAGACTTGCTGGCAGGGGTTGTACTGTTCTAAAGTTTAGTAAGAAAAAGCAGGATTTAAGATTTGATGTGCCAGTCGTTGGAATATCAACTTTAAAAATATTAAAAGCTATAAAAGCCAATAGTTTGGTCTTAGAGAAAAATAAAGTTATAATCCTTCAAAAAACTAAATTTTTATCTTTAGCAAAGATGTGGGGTATACCTATCGTTGGGAAAGAAAAAATTTGTTCGAAAAGTAATGAATAAAAACTATATGTTTCCTCACTATAATATAAGCTTTTTAGTAATAATAAATTAATGAACAATAATTGTGAATTAAATTTTTTATAAAATGAAAATTATTTTATTTATATATATATTTTTATTATTCTTTTTTAGTGATTTCGCGAGTTCAGAGGATAATATCCAATCGGTCAAAGAAAAAAAGATAAGAGTCAATCATTGTTTGGATTTAGGAGTTGTATTTAAAGAATCCGGTGAATATGATAAAGCTATTGATATTTTGGAACAAGAAACAGTCATTAGTAAGGATGAAAGACTGATGAAATATTTAGGTAAGCTAAGTTATCTTAATGGCCAACCGGAAAAAGCATATGGTTTTTTAAATAGTATTCAAAATAAGGATTGGATTTGTTTTCTTTATTTAGGTCTTATTCAGGAAGAATTAGGGGATAAGAATGCCGCGGTTAAATGTTATTTGAAATCAATTAAATTATATAAAAACAGTATCGCTTTTTTTCGTTTAGGAAAAATATATAGGTATCAAGAAAACTATGATCAGGCGGTGGATGCCTTTTTTAATGTTTTAGATTTAGATCCGAGTATTCGGTTAGCGAATTATTATTTAGGCGAATGTTTATCCAAGATTAAAAATACCGAAAAGGCATATAAGTATTTGGTCAAAGCTAAAAGTTTTTATTCCGCTAATAAATTTTTAAATAAAAAAGTGAAAATTTTAAAGAATGAATTAGGAGAAGATTATTTTAAAAAATTGACAGATAAGAAGGAAGTTCAGAGAAAGGAAGTTAGAATTCCTTCTTATAAGGAAGAAGTTGGTGTCCCTTTAGTAAGAGTCGGACTTGCTAAAGATTTAGAAAGTTTTACTTTTTCTTGCGGCTCAGATTTTGTTATTAATGATAGTAAAAGTAATTTTAAGGGATATAAGAATAAGCTTTATAAAGTACTTTTTAGAAACGGCAAAATATATTTTACCGGTTATAAAAATAAGAAAAAATATAAAACATTCATTTCATCTGTAAAAATTAATTCTATAAATGCTGGAGGAGAAAAACATGGATTTTATGTTTTAGATATGGTGCATGGTGCCGGTGATTTTTGGCATAAACAAGTTGATAGAGCTTATAGAGGAGACCTAGAGATTGTTGCTTTAAAAAACAAAGGCATGCTTATTAATATTTTAAGTGTTGAGGATTATTTATATGGGGTATTATCAGCTGAAATACCCGCGAATTCAAAAGAAGATGCCCTTAAAGCTCAGGCTGTAGCAGCAAGGACTCATGTTTATACAAATATGGGAAGACATAAAAAAGATGGGTTTGACTTTTGTACAGATGTTCATTGTCAAGTTTATCAAGGGATTTCCAGTGAAACTGAAGCTACGAATAAAGCAGTTAAAGATACTAAATCGGAAATAATAGGTTATGTAGGCAAGCCAATAGAGATATTTTATCATGCTAATTGCGGAGGTTGTCTTTCATCTGACGTTTTCGGTAAGTTTAATTATTTTGCAAATAAAATTGATTCAAATGAAGGTACTGTTCCGGATACACCTTACAACGAGGAACTTTGGTTTCAAAACGTTCCGGACCACTTTTGTTCTAACATCTCTAAAGGAAAATCTAGGTGGCAAAGGGTATATGATGAGGAAGATTTTATTATTGCCTTTGGTTATAAATTAATAGATTTGAAGAGTATTCTTCCTTTAGAAAAAGGAGAATGTTTTCGGTTTAGAAAAATTGAAGTAAATACAGTTCAAGGAAAAATATCTTTAAATAGCGGTTTAAAAATTAGAAATTATTTTGATAAACTGAGAAGCAGTTCTTTTAAATATGAAATAAAGTTATCAAAGAAGGGATACGCGAATATGCTTTTTTTTTGGGGCAGCGGATTTGGACATGGAACAGGGTTATGTCAAGAAGGTGCCATGGGTATGGCAGAACAAGGGTTTACTTATAAAGAAATCGTAGAGCATTATTTTCCTAATACTAAGATAATTAAAGTTGTTTTTAAAGAATAATATGTTGAGGAGTTTAAGGGTTGAAGAAGTGAAAACTAAGGAAAAAGGTTAAAGAAAAAAGTAGAGTGAAGAAGTAAAACCTAAAAAATAAAAAAGATAAACCAAGTTATGAAGAAAATAGACTCATAATGAGCAAATGGCAAAAGAATATCACGTTAATTTTGGTTGTTATCATTACAGCTACATGTGGCGTGATATCGACTATTTCATATACCCAGGCTCTAAATCTTATTACTCATCCTCTCGAAAAGCGTCTTCCGATAAAAAAGGTTCCCAAAGATTACAACTTACCTTATCGAGATATCATAGTAACCAATGTTAATGGCCAGAAGCTGGTTGGTTGGTACATCCCTTCACGTAATGGTGCCGTAGTTATGGTACAGCATGGATATAAGTTGGATCGCACTGAGATGCTTGAAGAAGCCCTAATGTTGTGCCGACGCGGTTATGGCGTTCTTCTTACTTCTATTCGGGCCCATGATATGAGTGAAGGAGAACAAATCTCGTTTGGACATAGCGAAATGCAAGACATAGAAGAGTGGTATCAATATTTATTGACATGCGATGATGTTGATTCGTTTAGGATTGGAATTCTCGGAAATTCGATGGGTGGTTCATTAGCCATTCAGTACGCCGCGCAGAATAAGAATATTAAAGCAGTGGTTGTTCATAGTGCCTTTTCTTCGTTAAAAGATACTATTTCTGTAAGCATAAAGCATTTTACAGGTCTCCCGTCATTTCCCTTTACTTCTATGATTGTGTTTTGGGCAGAAAAAGTACTAGGTTTCAATATAGCTGATATAGATGCGACTGAATGGATCCAAAGTATCTCTCCCAGACCAGTATTTTTGATGCATGGCGGTAGGGATGATAAAATTTCGATAAAAAGCGGAGAACTGCTTTATAAAGCAGCGAAGGAGCCAAAGACACTCTGGTATGAACCAACCCTTAATCATGCGGAATTCGATAAAAAACTTCCAGAAGAATACGAAAGAAGGGTAATAGGCTTTTTTGATCGCTATTTGTTAGATACAGAACGTTTTTAATTGTATAAAAACTAAAGAAAAGAAGGGGGGGAACGATGATAAGTTCATAAGTTTGTTAAATCAAACGGAATGTTTTTTGTTTTGTTGAAAAATAAAAATTATAGATTTAGCAATATGCAAGGCAGAATGCGGTATTGGGGATTTAATAAAACAAAATAAAGATATAAAAAAAAGAGGTGGGAAGAATAGTTTCAATATTTAAGGTCAGACCCCGTAAATTGAATTTCTAGATTGAAAAAAGAGTAAAAATGGATCCGAAAGAAAGATTACGCTTACAGAAAATATATGAAGAAGAAATATCCGACGAAGAATTAACTGAAATGGCTTTAGCTAATTGTGAAGAATATAATGATGGAGTCTATGAGCTGGTTATGGCTGTTGTAAAGAAAAGGGGGCTATTCGAGGCCATAAATGAAATAAAACAGGGTACGAGAGAAAGTATAAAAGATGAAAAGTGGGTTGAAATTTATAAATTTGATACTGAAGGGGAAAAAGTATCTTTGGAAGTATTCTTTATAGATAAAAATATCCCAATAAACATTGTATCTAGCGATTGTTCAGCTCTAGGTACAGGTATAATATGTGTAAAAGAACAATTTGTAGAGATTGCAAAGAATGTTATCGAGAATTTTAAAATAACAGACCAATCGAACAATTTGCCCTTAACCGATGAAGCAATTATCCAAGCTATATTGAAAGTTCTTGATCAGCACAATATAAGCGATAAAGAAAATATAGTAAAAGAAATAATCAAAGAAATAAATGAGTAATAAATATAGCAAAAGAAAAGAGGGATAAAAAGGTTTACGTGTTAAGAAGAAGCTTGTACCCATACCATTACCATAGTACTTAGGAAAATAAAGAACAGATAATGAAGAAGCTCTTAGCTCTTAGCTCATAGCAAGAAAAAAGATAAGAATGATAAAAGGTTTACGGGTTGGCGGGTTGAATAAAAAACAAAACAAGGATATAAAAAAAGAGGTGGGAAGAATAGTTTCAACATTTCCGCTAAAAGCGGATCCGTCTCTGGAGGACAAGGTCTGACCCTGTAAATTTGTTTAATGTGTTATAATCTTGACATCGGTACGTGAAATATGCATAAGTAACATCTCGTAGAGATAAGGAGGTTAGAAATGAATATAAAAATATTACTAATTTGTTTGGTTTTTGTTTTTTTTACAGTTTTTACTCTTGTTGGGGAAACTATTACTATTACCACCTATTATCCCTCACCTCAAGGCAATTACTTGGAATTAAGATCTGAACGTGTAGCAATCGGTTATACTGACATCTCTGATGCATGTTGGATTGCTGGGTGCGGTACGGATATCTCAGACAACGCGTCTAGGAATGTAGATTTAATTGTAGAGGGTTCTGTTGGGATAGGTATGGTGGATCCCCAGACATCTTTAGACGTGGCCGGAGGCATAAAGGTAGGGACTGTGGTTCTATGTGACGCGACTAGAGATGGAACGTTTCGGTGGGAAGCTGTGAGACAAGAAATGCAAATTTGTATCAATGATAACTGGTGGGAGATTAACGTTGAGCAAGCGACATGCACCATTGGTGATACACGAACCAATGCATATAAGAATTGTTCGTGTGGAGGAGCTGGTAGTCTTATATGGGAAGGTACTGTTGATCAACAATGTCAGGATACCGATGGAGACGGTGTGGGAGAGTGGAGGAGTGTCGACTATCACTGTTGCCCAGTCCCGCCTGAAATAATCACCCCATGTGTTTGTGATCCTTAAAACACTTCCCTTGTTAAGGTCAAAGTTAGAGAATTCCGGGGAATTTCCCGCAAATTGCAATAACACAAAGTTGAGGGGTCCGACCTTGAACAAGGTTGAGGGTCGGACCCCGTAAATTATATCACCCTGCACTGTACGGCAATAAAAACATAAAAATACATAATTAATATAGTAGTCCCTCCTACAGGCAGGCAGACTTTAGGGGGCGCCGCTTGCCTGCGCCCCTAATATAGACAGATAAAGAAATATATGGGATAATAAAAAAATAAAGATTTTGGTAGGCGGGATAATTTAATATTATGAAGAAAATAATAATTTTTTTATTGATTGTTTTTGGATTGTGGTTTGTTTTTCTAAGAAATAATACTGTTAAGTTTGGTCCCGGAGTATTAGCCCCGGATACTCCAAAACAAACAGATAAAGTGTTTAAGAAAAAATTTCCCTTTAAAGAGTATACAATTACACCCTTAGCAAAATTTGATATAAAAGCTAAAGTGCTTTCTAAAAAGAATTACCAATGGAGCCGGGAAGCAAAATTATCAACGGTTGATTTAGCTTTAGGTTGGGGAAGGATGTCAGATGAAAAGGTGTTAGATTCTATTAAAATATCACAATCAAATCGCTGGTACTATTGGAGGACAGATAAATTTCCTATTCCTAGGAGAGAGATTGAAACCCATAGCGGAAACATGCATATGGTATCCGCAAATAAATCAGTTCAATCGATAATAAATCGTACTCGTAAAGGCGATATAGTTGAGCTTAGCGGTTATTTAATAAGAGTTGATGCAAAAGATGGTTGGCGTTGGATCAGTTCGTTAAGTCGTTTTGATACAGGTGTTCATTCTTGTGAATTGATCTGGGTAGAAAATTTTGAAATACAAGAAATGTAAACACCGCTTTCTGACGTGTCAAGTCTCGACTTGACGACATACTTAAAAGGAAAAAGTATGGAGAAGAAGATAAATAGAGAAATAAAAAATAAATCAAAAATCCCTGCCTACCGGCAGGCAGGCTGTAGGGACAGCCCCGACAAAGGAGGGG
>JAGLSE010000112.1 GCA_023135905.1 Candidatus Omnitrophota bacterium | reverse complement strand
ATTCTATATAGCAAAACTTATTTCACACCAATAATTGGCGTAAATATCGCTGAACGAAGTGAAGTGTATTTCCATTTCTCAACTCGCAATACGCTTCTATATCTTTTCTTATTTTTTTCCTCTTTCTTCACTTCGTTACGTCTCTACTTTTTCTCTCTTTCTCTCAACCCGTTAACTCGCCAACCCGTAAACCTTTTATCATTCTTATCTTTTTTCTTGCTATGAGCTAAGTACTAACAGCTACGCGCTTCTTCTTAACCCGCTAACCTTTTTCTCACTTTATTTTTCTTTATACAAATGCACATCGCTCTGCGGAAAAGGTATAGTTATACCATTCTTCTCTAACTCAAGCTTTACGTTCTCTAAAGTATCAAAATAAACTGCCCAATAATCTTGCGGGATAACCCAAGGCCGGCAAACCAAATTCACGCTGCTATCTCCTAACTCCGAAACCGCGATAACCGGCTTAGGATCTTTTAAAACCCTCGAATCGGAAGAAATAACTTTTTCTAAAGCCTCTTTTGCCATTTTAATATTATCATTATAAGAGATACCAAAAACCAAATCTACTCTCCTTTTTTTAATCGCCGAGAAATTTGAAATATTATCTCCTGTAATTTTTGAATTAGGAATAATTATCTTCCTATTATCTATATAATTTAAAATTGTATTAAATATTTGTATCTCTTCAACAGTCCCGATCGTCCCTCCGGCTTCAATAAAATCGCCTACTTTAAACGGCTTAAAAATTATAAGTATAATACCGGCAGCAAAATTTGCTAATGACCCTTGAAGAGCCAAACCTATCGCCAAACCTGCCGCACCAATAATTGCAATAAGTGAGGTAGTCTGGACACCTAACTTATTAAGCGCAGCTATAACAATAAAAACCATTAAACCAAAATAAACAATATTTTTAATAAAAGAGGCTAAAGTTTTTTCTACCTTTGCTTTAACCATTAATTTCTCAACTATACTAGAAATAAAACGTACGACCACCTTTCCTACAATAAAAATAATTATAGCCGCAACTAAACTTACCCCATATTGAATTATATATTCAACTATTTTATCCAACCATGTCTGCATTTTCACCTCCTTTAAATCAAATAATTACTTGTCTAGAATATCCCTAAAGATAACATGCGAATCATCAATAATAGGAAATAAGTATTTTAGTTATTAAAACTACCTTTCCTATCGTATGTTTCAATGAACGACCTTTTTTATTTTCTCAAAAACATCTTGGATATCAAAAGGTTTCCTTAGCACCTTCTAATCCAATACTATTTCCTTTTCTCGCATCAAGAACTGAAATACTTTACACAGCTCTTCTACAGCTTCCCTGACATCATCTACAATTAATAAAAATTTTCTTTCTCTTTTTAAAACAGCTAATATTGAAACCTTATGTTTATGCATTAACACAAAAGCTCTTATAGTATAACCCTGAAATGTTCACCACTAATTATTGTATAAAACTTGAGTTTACCTTCGTCTATCCAATTTATAATAGATATACAATAAACATTGCAAATTTTACCAACTCAATAAACATTAAAAAAAAATTTTGCTGTTCTTACGCACCTTGTATTTTTACTGTCTATTCTAATATTTGCAAGTAAGTCGAAAATATTAGAATACCAATTTTTTAAAAAAATGTCAATCATATAGCTTACTCATAGATAGATTGGTTAATTAGTGATTGATTTCAGCCGAAGGCTCTTGCCAACTGCAGGCAATGAACCAGCCTCTGGCTGAAAATGCGTGACGGGTTGAGAGAAAAAGAGAGGATGTAGAGACGTAACGATGTATCGACGTAATGAAGTGAAGAAAAAGAATAAAAAGAAGAAAAAATAGAGGAGCGTATTGTGAGTCGAAAGATGAGAATAGGCTTCACTTCGTTCAGCGAAATATACAC
>JAGLSE010000111.1 GCA_023135905.1 Candidatus Omnitrophota bacterium | reverse complement strand
AATTATAAAAAAAGTTATATAAAACAAGAGGTTTAAAGGTAGTAATCTTTGAAAACGTTTACAAATTGAACTATTTTATCAAAGCAAAAGAAATATATATATGTTATAGTTAATTTAAAGGAGATATATGAAAAATGAACGTAGAAAAAATTACAGATTAAGAGATTGTTTAACTGTTGTTCGATGTCCTTTGAAATATCTTTTTGATAAAAATTATTTTAGTAAAGATATTTCAGAAGAAGGAATGTGTTTATTTACTAATAGTAAACTTGAAATTGGTAAAACTTTGAAATTGGGTGTTTATCTTCCGGAAGAGAAGTCCCCACTAATTATATTGGGTAAAGTTGTTAGACGTCATGTAACTGATGACCCAGATCAGCCATATTTGTTAGGTATTGAATTTGTGGATATTGAGGAAAATATTAAGAATAAAATTTTAAGTCACATTAGATTCTATTTGCAAAGAGGTTAAACAATTCTAAGGGGATAGTTTTTTAAAAGAACCACCATAAACTTTAAATTTTATATTAAATCAGTGGGCTTGATTTATTTATTAATTAAAGGTTAAAGATGAAAGATCAACGAAAGTTCCATAGGTATGGTGTATCATTCCCTGTTGAATGTAAACCTTTGTTCTCAACAGTATATTTCTATACTGTGAGTAAAGATTTGAGTTTAGGTGGTCTAAGAATAATATCCAAAGATTTCTTAAGTAAAGATTCCTTAATTAAGCTTAACGTTAACCTCATCGATAAAATTTTAAATTTTAAAGCAAAAATAGCTTGGTGTAATAATAGAAGAGCTTCTGAAAGATACATTTTAGGAATAGAATTTGTAGAGATGAATCAAATAAGCAAAATAGAACTTTTTGAATTGATAAATGAAATAGAAATTATTTACATCTCCAATTAAAATCTTTATACATAAATTATCTAATCTCCACAAAAAAAGTTTTTTTCGTTAACAATATAAATAGCTAATGGCTTATAGCTATAGCTATGGCTAAGAGCTATTTCATACTATCAGCTAAGTACTTTCTTCATTGTTTTCTTGTATTGTATTTCCCTAAGTACTATTAGCAAAGAGCTTCTTCTCTTTCTTCCTGCGTCCCTCGTCAGAGCAAAGCGATTCGTCTCTCGTCTTTCGTTTATTTCTAGGTCTCCCTTTTTTTTCGGTCTCCGTCCTCCGGTCTCCCGTCTTCCAATTTTTCCCTTTTTCCTTATCTTTTTGACTGCTATATCTAGTCTCTCTTATCTTTTTAGCTATTGTCCATAGACTATCGACCATAGACCATCAAGTAATTAGGAACTAATTACTTGATTAGTTCCTAGAAAATAAAAATATTGGTTTTTATGTTAGCTGAAAGCTAGCACTTATTTTTTAAAGGCAGATTATAAAATTAAAACTTGTTTTGAATTTTTAAGCTGTTTTTAGAAAAAAAGCGGTTTAAACGAGTTTAAAACGTGAAAATAAATATTTCAGTCCCTTCGTGTCTCTTCCTTCGTGAACTTCGTGGCTTCGTGTGAATCTCCATTTTCTTCTTTTTTTATTTTTTTCTTAACCTCTTTCCATCTTTTATTTTTCTTCCCTAAGTACTAAGTACCATGAGCTAAGAGCTTCTTCTCTACGTCTTTACGTTTCTTCTCTTCTCTTCTAAGTACTCATGAGCTAAGTACTATGAGCTATTTCTCCTAAGTCCCATGAGCTAAGAGCTTCTTCAATTATAAGACTTTAACTTTACAAAATACGGTAATAAGTTAAACTATTAAATATGTGATTTTAAAAATAAAAAAATATGGACTTTACTAAAAAAAATACTATTCTTATTACCTGTGCCCGTGGATTAAGCCCGTTTTTGCAAAAAGAAATAATAGATTTAGGATTTAGAATTCAGTCTTTTCACAATACTGGGGTTATAATTGAAGCTTCTTTTTATGATACTCTTACCTTAAATCTTAATTTGCGTACAGCCTATAATGTCCTCTATTTACTTAAGAATTTTAATTGCACATCAACTGATGAACTATATAAAAATGTATTTTCTTTAGACTGGGAAGATATTATTCCCGTGGACGAATACTTAACGATCGTTGCTCATACTAATACCCCAGTTATTAATAATTCTATGTTTGCGGGTCAAAAAACTAAAGACGCTATAGTAGATCGTATTTTTAATAAATTTTCCAAACGGCCAAATTCAGGTCCTAAATATGACAATGTTGTTATTAACCTTTTTTGGAAAGATGATCAATGTTGGTTATATTTAAATACTTCCGGCAAAAAACTTTCCGATAGAAATTACCGTAAAATTCCCGGTAAAGCTCCAATGCAAGAGACTCTGGCAGCAGGAGTAGTTATTGCTACTGAATATACAAAAAATGAACCTTTAATTAATCCAATGTGCGGAAGCGGCACTCTAGCAATCGAAACTGCATTAATAGCATTAGATTATGCTCCCGGGCTTTTAAGAGATAATTTTGGATTTATGCATATAAAGAATTACGATAATACTCTTTGGAAAAATTTAAAGAATACCGCTGAGAATAAAATAAAAGAAAATCTATCTGCTCCAATAATAGCAACTGATATTAACTCGTATGCAATTGATGATGCAAAAAAAAATGCCCAAGCCGCAAGAGTTGATCATCTTATCGATTTTAAAGTTTGCAATTATTCTGATACTCCAATTCCTAAAGAAAAAGGGATAATTATCTTTAATCCTGAATATGGTATCCGTATGGGCGAAGTTTCCCAACTTATCGAAATTTATAAAGAAATAGGTAATTTTTTAAAGCAACATTGCCAAGGACATACAGGATATATATTTTCTGGTAATACTGCTCTTGCTAAAAACGTAGGACTCCGCACAAGCCAAAGATTAGTTTTTTTTAATGGGTCTATAGAATGTAGACTTTTAAAATATGAGCTCTATGAAGGAAGCCGTAAAAGCACATAAGCTGCTCTTCGATATTATTCGATCTTATAATTTTTTGTACTTATCTTTTAAAAAAGTTTATATAATAAGTTATTTAAAATCAATATCTTTTAAATACTCAGTGTTTCTCCGCAATTATTACAACTAAATACTCCGTTAGATTTGTTGATCCATTTAACTACTTCATAACCATAAATAGTTAACCCGCAATGAAAACACAAAAGTTGTTTATTTTCATTTTTAGGAAACAAAATATCACATTCTCCAGTCATAATGGAATTTACAAATTCATCGCCATTTAACATATCTTTTTGTTTTCCTTATAAATATTTTTTTGAATTAATTTTTGTTACTAATTAATATATAACATATTTTTTTAAAAAAAACAGTAGCAATTTGAAGAAAAATTTCAAATAAAGTCATAAAAATAATTAAATTTTAGATAGTTTAAATGGGCTTTTATGGTAAAGTTTGTATTATATTTGGGGATATCAACCTAAAGATATTTCCACAGAAGAGAGTTTTATTGCCATTTCAAATAATAGTTATTTTTGAGTTTAACCAAACCAATAAGCTTTAAAACGAAGTTAATCTTTGTATAATATTTCCAAAGTAAACCTGCTAGGTAAATATCCAGCTGAAATAGCTAATGAGGTTACTCTGTTATCTATAGAAGCAATTTTAAGGGCTAAAGTTCCACCCAATGAATAACCGACTATTCCAATTCTGGATTTATCAGCATTAACAATGTTTTACGCATAATCAATAGTTTTTATAATAGTTTTAATCCAATTTTCTTTTTTACTTTCAAAATAATGGACATTAATCGCAAGTATACCTCTATTAATTAAATCAGTAGCAAACTTTTTATAAAGAATTGTGCTATCACCTTAATTTAATATTATTTTTTCATATCTTATTTCAACATTATCATCGCTGCCCATAGCTGATTCAATAATTTCTAAAAGTTTTTGGCTAGCACCTTTTTCTTTTAATGTTTCGAGCATTTCTTTGTTTATATAATAGTCAATGTCATTAAGATGTTCTTCTACTAAATTATCGATTAAAAACTGCAAATCAATATCCGTAATTTCGCCCAAATATTCATTGGAAATCTTATTATACAATTTTACCATAATCTCAACCTCCTTTTTAAAAACGCG
>JAGLSE010000110.1 GCA_023135905.1 Candidatus Omnitrophota bacterium | reverse complement strand
ACTACAGCAGTAACTTTTTTTTCTAACGAAGAGGTATCATTATTCCCATACCACGAAACATCATAGGAGTTGATAGGTGTTATCTGAAATATACCCATTTTTGCTGAGCGCATAAGCCCGATATGATTACCAGTGGATTTAGCCATACTTTTAGCTCTATTTTTAGCATTTTTAGTTGCTTTTGCAAGCATCTCTATTTTTAATGCGGCAAGTTTTGTATAAAAAAAATCAGGAGCGCCCGATATAAATTGAATATCTTTATTTAAAAGTTCAGTTGATTGGCGGGCGATATCATCAACTTTTTTAACTTCATATGAGCGTACTTCAATACCTTGACTTAAAAGGTAACCGTCAATGTCATTGGTATTATACCCCTTTTCATTTTTTTTATATAAAACTTTTGTATCAGCTTGAGAAACAATAATCTCATTTTCTTGTATACCTTTAGATAAAAGATAAGTTTTTACCTCTTTTAAATCATTTTTTAGCTGGGTAAAAGCATCTGTTATTTTAATATCTCGTCGTGTAAACATTGAATTCCAAACGATATAATCCGAAACAATATTTTTTTCAGCCGAACCTGTAACTTTAATGATTTCATTAGAGAATTTTTTAATTTTTAATAGTCCCCTTGATAAAATTACTGTTGAAAAAATAGTAGCACCGGCAATGCAGATACCTAAAATTATAATTTGAATGTTTTTCAACTCTTTAAAATTACTCATGACAACCTCCTCTTTGATTAGCCCTTAAAATACAAAAACCCTCGTAGATATACCACGAAGGTTTTACTTTTTTTCCAGCCATCCAGTAACAACTTTCACGGCTAGTCTGCCTCAGGCAGAAAGTCCAGGTTCCCCCTTCAAACTCGGGACTAATCTCTTTTACATTACACTCAACTTAAAAACCTGTCAAGAATTATTTAAAAAAGTAATTTTCTGGAACTATAAAAAATATAGTTGCTTCTAAAAACCCCAAGAAGAAAACAAGAATGTTTAAAGGGTTTATATGAATTTTCATAGTTTTTGTTAATAAGTAAAATAATATCTTACAAGATGAAAAAATACCGGTGTTGCTAGACATAATGAGTCCATTCTATCAAGGATTCCGCCATGGCCTTCTATAATTGTCCCATAATCTTTAATCCCTCGATCTCTTTTAATGGCAGACATTGTTAAATCGCCAAAAAATCCAACGATTGTTATGACAAAAGAAAAGCCCATAGCTTGTATAGGTGAGAAAGGAGTAATCCACCATAATGATGTTCCTAGGGTAACAGCCATAAGGATTCCGCCGATAAGCCCTGCAACAGTTTTATTCGGACTAATAGAAGGAGATACTTTTGTTTTTCCTATTATTTTACCAAAAACGTATTGGAATACATCACTGATTTGAACAACAAATATAAGAAAAAAAAGTAATTTCGCGTTTTGGCCGGCAAAGTTAGGTATATTTAATGTAAGTAACGCCGGAGCATGGCTAATACAATATACACAAACCATAAGACCCCATTGAATTTTTGCGGCACGTTCTAAAAACCGCTCATAGTTCCCGGAAATAACCATTCTAGCGGGAATGAATATAAAAGCATATACCGGTATAAAAATAGAGAACATTCCATACCATTTAATTCCTACAAAATAGTATTGCAGGGGTAGAATAATAAAAAAAACCCAAAATAAAGCTCTATGGTCACCTCGATTTGTCGGTGTTAAAGTAATGAATTCGCGTAAAGCAAGGAAAGATATTAATCCGAAAAGAATTAGAGAGCCTATTCCACCTGTTAAAAGTGAACATATAAAAATAAAACACATGATCCACCAAGACTTAATACGAGCAATGAGATTATTAGCAAATTGTAGTTGTTTTTCTTGTTTTGCAATTTTTTTATGCACAAATCCAATAATTGAAGATATTGTTAATAACCCTATAATTCCGACCAGTAGAAATACAGTTGTTTTATCAAATACTATATTCATAATTGTTTTAACTCCTCTATTGCTTGTCGAGCTCAATTGAGAAAGTCAGCCTTTAATTCATTATTATTTATAGTTAGTGGCGCACCAAAAGTAACAGAACCTAAAATCGGGATTGGTAAAAACTCTCCCTTCGGCAGAATTCGGCTAAGATTTTCTAAATAAACTGGAATATACTCAATATCTTTTCGTCTTTTACATAAATGATATAAACCTGACTGAAAATTTTTAATTGTTTCATGGGTATTACGTGTTCCTTCGGGAAAGATAATTAAGGAGGAACCCTTATCAAGGGCTTCACACATTATATTTATAGGATTTTCGCTATGGCGGCAAACAATTTGGTTGCGTTTAATTAAAACGGCATGTATTATTTTATTTGCTATATATTTACGGAAACGGCCACAACCCCAATAATCTTTTGCAGCTATAGGTTGGGTTTTTTTCCTAATTTCTTTAGGGAGTGCCGCCCAAATCATTACAAAGTCCATATGACTTGTATGATTAGCAAAGTAAACTCTTTGTTTGTCGTCTGGTTTGCACCCACTCCAGCGAATAGTTAATCCGCTAAGCAATTTTGCGATAAAACAAAATATATCAGCAATCATCTCGTCCCTACTTCTTTTACAATTAATCTTACGCGACGAATACAAGTAATAATACTACCAACAATAATTAAAAATAATCCGATAGTTATAATTTTACCATTACTACTTATAAAAAATTCTAAAAGACATGCTACAGTTAAGACAAACATTCGATGAGGTTTTGCCATAGGTCCGGAAAAATAATGTTTAGTGCCTAGAGATGCTCCAAAAGCCCTTATATATGAAGTTAAAACAGCTAGACTAGCCGCACACCAACCTAAGGAGATGTGAAACCCAGCGTATCCGGCACATACAAGAATGATAATGTCTTCGAATCTATCCGGCAATTCGTTAAAGATATCTCCGAATTTTGATTGAAACTTTCCTTCCACCGCTACCATACCATCAAGCATATTACATAGCAATCTGAACTGTATAAAAATGGCAGTTAATAAAAATAAATAGTTTTTTTGTATTGAATGTGTCAAGAGAAGAAAGCTGCTCGCAATTAAAGCACATATGATCCCTATCATTGAAATATAATCAGGTTTAATTTTACTTTTAATCAATATATTAGTTAAGGTTATCACCCATTTTTTGTTTCTTGTTTTTAAAGGGCGCCTATTGTTTATTTCTTTATTCATATTTAATTTCCTGCAAACTTTACTTTTTTTTATAGGTAAATTATATTGTATCAAATACTTTTTATCTTTGTATAAAAAATTCTTGCTTAAATATTATAACAATAAAATATATTTAATTTCATTCTTTTCTTATGAGCTAATACCTAAAAGCATCTTTTAATTTATCTTATCGACTTCGTGATGTACTTCTTCTGCCACCACCTTTATTCTTTTGCCATGGTCGACTCGAAGGTGCCGGACGTTTTTTACTATTAGTATCAGTTCGTACATTTCTACTAGAACCTCTACTACCTCGAGTAACTCTAGGTAAAGGACGTGCCGCAGCACCAGTAGCCTGATCAGCCTCTTTAGAATAAAAAGAGTTATCCC
>JAGLSE010000011.1 GCA_023135905.1 Candidatus Omnitrophota bacterium | reverse complement strand
TATCCTATAGGGAATATGATATATTATTAATTAATAATAAATGCTGATAAAAGGATTTATTTTACAAATTAATTATTTACGTCAATTTTTTTAGAAAAATAGTTTGGATTATGACACAGTCTGAATGTTTCTTCCTATTCCCATCTTTTTGAAGATTTTTACTTGACAGCATACTCAGAAATAAGTATAATTTTTTAGGACAAAGACGTCCTTTCTTTATAAATTATAAAGAGGGAGGTCTTTTTTTTTAGGTTAGTAAATGATATAAACCAAGCGTTAGTTAAGGAAAAGTAAATTATGGAAATATTAGATAAGAAAATTTTAGCGGATAAATTAGGACTAAAAATAACTTTATTAAAGGTCCTATCTCCTTTGATAGCAAAGAAAGCTAAACCCGGACAATTTGTTGCTGTTATGGTAAGTGAGGAAGGAGAACGTATTCCTTTAACGATTGTAGAAACAGATTTAGATAAGGGAATAATAACTTTGATAGTACAAGAGTTAGGTTTTACAACAAGACTTATCGGAAAACTTAATAGTGGAGATTCACTTTATACTATAGTAGGTCCTTTAGGTCATTCAACAGAAATAAAAAAATACGGTAAGGTTATTATGGTCGGCGGAGGTGTAGGTATTGCAGAGATTTATCCTGTGACTAAATCATTAAAAGAAGCCGGTAATCATGTAACAACCATACTTGGGGCAAGAACAAAAGATGTGCTTATTCTAGAGGATGAGTTAAAGGCAGTTTCTGATGAGTTTTTTGTGACAACAGATGACGGTTCTTATGGTACTAAGGGGTTTACTACGGATGTTTTAAAAGAGCTTCTTAATAAAGAGAGTTATGATTTAGTTTATTCTGTCGGACCGATACCTATGATGAAAAATACTTCCTTAGTGGTTAAGGATTTTGATGTAAAGACTTTAGTTTCGTTAAACTCATTGATGGTTGATGCTACCGGAATGTGCGGAGGGTGTAGGGTAACTATAGGGGATTCCGTTAAGTTTGCTTGTGTAGATGGACCTGAGTTTGATGCTCGTTTGGTGGACTGGGATGAATTGGAGAAAAGGAATAGAACTTATGAAGTAAAAGAAAAACACATTTGCAATCTTTATAAGGAGTGAATTTTAGTAACCTTAAAATCTAAAAAGTATTATGAAAAAAGAACCGATAAAAGTTAAAGAATTAGGAGCTTCAGTCAGAGCTGGAAATTTTGAAGAGGTCGTTTTAGGATACAATGAGGAATCAGCATTAGCTGAGGCCTCAAGATGTATTCAATGCAAAAATCCTGTTTGTTCGACCGGATGTCCGGTAGGAGTAGATATAAAAAAGTTTATTTATCATATAACACAAAAAGACTATAAGAGTGCTTACTTTACAATTCGTGAAAAGAATAATTTTCCTTCTATATGCGGAAGAGTTTGTCCCGCTGAATATCAATGCCGAAAAACCTGTATTTTGACAAAAAAAGGGGAACTGTTTGCTTCTGAAAATTCGATTAATATACATTTTCTTGAGCGGTTTGTTGGTGACTATGGAATGAAAAATAATTTACAAGTTCCTCAATCTAGAGATGATAAACCTTTTCAGTCGAAAGTAGCTATTGTTGGTTCCGGTCCGGCAGGATTGTGTGTTGCCGGAGAATTAGCAAGAAGAGGGATAAAATCTGTTATTTATGAAGCTCTTCATAAGACCGGAGGTGTTCTCAGATACGGTATACCACCTTTTAGAATGCCGAGAGACATTTTGGATTTTGAAATAAATTATTTGAAAAATTTAGGAGTAGAAGTTGTTTTGAATAGTATTATCGGTAAAGTTGAAAGTTTGGAAGAACTATCTAATAGGTTTTCTGCGGTTTTTTTAGGATTAGGTGCCGGAGTCCCGTCATTTTTGGGTATAAATGGAGAAAATCTTTGTAATGTATATTCAGCAAATGAATTTTTAACTAGAGTTAATTTGATGGGAGCTTATAAGTTTCCTAAATATCATACTCCGATTAATGTTGGTAAACATATCGGTGTTATCGGTGGCGGTAATACCGCGATAGATGCGGCTAGAGTTGCTTTAAGACTTCAAAAAATGAATGGTATAGATTTGGATACAACTTTGTATTATAGACGAACTGAAGTGGAGATGCCGGCACGGCGTCTTGAAATAGAACATGCCCGAGAAGAAGGAGTAAAATTTAAATTTTTGGTGCAGCCTAAAGAATTTACCGGAGATGATAAAGGCAATCTTCAAAAGTTTGAATGTTTAGAGTGTCGGCTTGGAGATCCTGATTCCTCAGGGCGAAGAAGGCCGGTGCCGATAGAAGGTAGTGATTTTGAATCTGATTGTGATGTGGCTGTAGTTGCTGTAGGGCTTAATGCAAATGAAATTCTTACTAGTGTGACTCCTGACCTTAAGTTGGATAAGTGGGGTGATGTAATAGTTAATAAAGATACTATGGAAACATCGATAAAGGGGGTTTATGCCGGGGGCGATATTGTTGGTGGAGAAGGGACTGTAATTGAAGCTATGAGTATGGCCAAGAGAGCGGCTAAGGCTATAATAGAGTATGTGTTAAACCAATGAAGTTTTAATACATAGAAATTTTCAAAGTTTGAAATTAATTCAAAGTTAGAAGGAGGTAGACAATGTCAAGTCAGAAAGGGTATATTCGTAAGGTAATCGAAATTGTAAAAAAACGTAATCCGGGAGAACTAGAATTTCATCAAGCGGTCGGTGAAGTTCTTGAATCATTAGAATGTGTAATAGTCCGACACCCTGAATTCGCGGATGCTGCTTTATTAGAGAGGTTAGTTGAGCCGGAAAGACAAATTGTTTTTAGAGTTCCATGGCAGGATGATAAGGGTAAAGTTCAAGTGAATCGGGGTTTTAGGGTACAATTTAATTCGTCAATTGGCCCATATAAAGGAGGAATACGTTTTCATCCTTCAGTTTATATTGGAATAATAAAATTTTTAGGGTTTGAACAGATACTTAAAAATTCATTAACTGGTTTGATGCTCGGCGGCGGTAAAGGCGGTGCTGATTTTGATCCTAAGGGAAAATCTGATTCTGAAATTATGCGTTTTTGCCAGAGTTTTATGAATGAATTGTATCGCCATATCGGAGCAGATACTGATGTCCCGGCTGGTGATATTGGTGTCGGTGGAAGAGAAGTTGGTTATATGTTTGGTCAGTGGAAAAAAATAACAAAATTATTTAATGGTATATTGACCGGAAAAGGTTTTGATTTTGGCGGTTCTTTGGCAAGGCCGGAGGCTACCGGTTATGGAACTGTTTATTTTTGTGAAGAAATGTTAAAAAGCAATAACAGTTCATTTGCCGGTAAAACGGTTGTGATATCCGGTTCCGGCAATGTAGCGATATATGCTCATGAGAAAGCAACTCAGTTAGGAGCGAAAGTTGTAGCTATGTCTGATTCTCAGGGATATATCTATGATAGTCATGGAGTAAATTTTGAAACTATTAAACGCCTTAAAGAAGTTGAGCGTAAAAGGATTAGTGAGTATGTTAAAGAGCAAACATCGGCTAAATATGTAGAAGGAAGCACAGAAATTTGGAATATTGAATGCGATATTGCTTTGCCTTGTGCAACTCAAAATGAATTAGATGAAAATGCCGCAAAAACATTAGTTAAAAATAGATGTATTGCTGTTGCCGAAGGCGCAAATATGCCTAGTACTCCTGGCGCGGTTAATGTGTTTTTGAAAAATAAAATTTTCTTTGGTCCCGGGAAAGCTGCTAATGCTGGAGGAGTAGCAACTTCCGGTTTAGAAATGGCTCAGGATTCACAGCGTGAGCAATGGACTTTTGATGAAGTTGATAATAAATTGCATACGATTATGGTAAATATACATAAATCAGCGAAAGAAGCTGCTGAAGAATATGGTACTCCCGGTAATTTGGTCAATGGTGCCAATATCGCGGGATTTATGAAAGTTGCTAGAGCGATGATGGCTCAAGGAGTAGTTTAAGAGTTAAATTTTATTTTAGCCCTTGACAAAATTAAAATTAAGTGGTAAATTTGTTAAGTAATTAGGTGAAGCACAAAGTTAGTGCTCAAAAGGTTAAAAACAAAGGCGTTCGAAAGAACGCTTTTTTTTTAAGTCTTTGCATTTCAATGTAGAAATATCGGATAAAGAAGTCCTTTTTAGTAGCAATGCTGCTGATAAGGGCTTTTTTTTTGATATGAACAATGATGTTCATTTAACCCAAATAATGCAGTTAGCATTATTTGCCTGAAAGGTCGACTCCAAAATTTCCATGGGAAAATTTGGAAAAAGTTGAGGTTACCTTAGAAAAATGCAAAGGTGCTATTTTGTATATCGCGGATTAATATAACTGTTTTGTTTGTTATTCATCGCGTATATAGGTTCCTTTCAAATGCATTTTTCGGGTCAATAATTAATTTGAATATTATTTGTAAGGCATTGAAGGTTGGAGGCTTAAAATGTGTTTTGAAACGTTATTTAGAAAAGTATCTCCCAGATTAAAAGTAATGGCAAAAGGTTATAAAAATAGACTGGGATTTATAAATGAAGATGATTTTTATCAGGAGATGTGTATTCATCTTTGGGATAATTTTAGAGAAGGTGTTCCTGAAGGTATAAATGAAGCCTATATAGTTAAGGGCTGCAGATTCTTTATCTTGAATTATTTTCGGAAGAATCGAAATAAGGCAAATATTATAAGTTTTGAAATACCTATTGATGATAAGGGTCATACTTTAGGTGATTTATTTCCGGACACTAAAGAATCTTTAAAAGATTCTTTGAATAGAAAATTTAATATAGAAGATAATAAAAAAAATTTAAATAAAAGAGAAAATCAAGTTTTTACATTGTTAATAGATGGCTATACTGTGAGAGAAACCGGTGAACGATTAGGTATTTCACATGTTATGGTAATTAAAATTAAAAAGAAAATTGTAGAAAAGTTAAGAATAGAATTTTAATAGGTTACCAAAAGGTTTTAAAAATTACTTTAGGTTATGTAGCACAAATAAAAATTAAAACACGGTGTAGTGTAAAAACAAAGGCGTTCAAAGTAGCAAGGTTAAGTAAGCTGCGGTGAACGTTTTTTTATTTTATTACAAAGTTAGTATTTTGACGATGAGCGTCTTGAATTCCATAGATTGGGAATTAAGACGCTTTTTTTATTTTGAAAAATAATTAATTAAAGGAGGATAAAAAGTGAGTAGAAGAATAGCTATTTATGGTAAAGGAGGAATAGGTAAATCTACAACAACTCAGAATACTGTTGCCGGATTAGCAGAGATGGGGAAAAAAATTATGGTAGTTGGTTGTGACCCTAAAGCAGATTCAACAAGGCTCCTTCTGGGCGGCCTTCATCAGAAGACTGTTCTTGATACTCTCCGTGAAGAAGGTGAAGACGTTGAGCTTGATGACGTTATCAAAGAAGGTTATGGAAAAGTGAGATGTGTGGAATCGGGAGGTCCCGAGCCGGGGGTTGGATGTGCGGGCAGAGGTATTATAACCTCAATAAACCTTCTTGAGCAGCTTGGCGCATATGATAATAAATATGCGCTGGATTATGTTTTTTACGATGTTTTGGGTGATGTAGTGTGTGGCGGTTTTGCTATGCCTATGAGAGAAGGAAAAGCCCAGGAGATTTACATTGTAGTATCAGGCGAGATGATGGCTATGTATGCGGCAAACAATATTTGTAAAGGTATTGTTAAATTCGC
>JAGLSE010000109.1 GCA_023135905.1 Candidatus Omnitrophota bacterium | reverse complement strand
TTTCGGTATTTCTCAAAAGCATTTACAAAAAGTTCAGCTCCAATACCATCAAAAACTTTATGGCTGAAAGTAAATATAACGTATGACTTTTCATTATGAATTATTATTTTGCAATAAAGGTAACTTTCATTTGAGTGGTCGGGTTTCTCAAAGATTTTTGTACAACAAGGAATAAGCTCAGAAGCTTCTTTTATTCTAAATGAAGAGATAGTTATAGGTTTAATTTCTTTATTTTTGTCTATTCTCCAGTAAGGAGCAAGATTTAAAGCTCTTGATATGTTGCCTTTAAAAATATCACACTTATTGATGAATTGATTAAGATCTCGCTCAAAATATTCTATATTGATCAAACTTTTAACTTCCAAAACGATATGGAATGCGTTTCCCTTTCCGATGTTATTCTTATTCATCTGATCAAAGGTATGCATCAGCCAATCAATACCAGTTAAATAGCGCTTATTATTCATTAATAGCTTCAAATAGACGTTGAGTTAAAGTATTTATTGTACTGAAATCCTCTTTGGCTAAATTAGTATTAATCAATGTTAAATTGAAGTTTTTTTCTATGGAAACCAGCAATTCAACAAAGCTTAAAGAATCCAAGCCCATATCGTGTAGTGGCTCATCCGCGGAAATTGCTTGAATATTTTGACAAAGAATCATTGCAACTTCTTCTGTTAATTTCTTTTTAATATCATTTAAAGATTGTGATGACATATGACTAGTCCCCTTATTTTTTTACTTCATTGCATGGAAAGCTATAACCTTTAACTTCAATTACTTTATCATCTATAAAAGATATGATCATTCTTCTCGCTCTACTTTCCCAATAGTTCCATTCATTTAAGCTGATAGAAGGCGTCCTATGTGTTGGCGGATACCCATAAGCCATTATTACAGATTTTTTTGTCATATCAGAACATATTAGTCCAAGTTTTATACATTCTTGTTCTTTGGAACTCAATTTTTTATAAGAACTTTCTTTCAGAGGATTTGTTTTTAAAAAATATCTATCCATAAGCTCATAAATATTTAAATTACTATGTTTTCTTGATAAAATGAAATTATATTTAATCCCTGTCAGATTAACAGTAAAAATTATTTTTGTTTTTTTCACCTCGTCAATAGTGACTTCTGTACCTATTGGGATAATATTCCCCCGATGAAAATTAATGGAAAGAATGTCTTGGTCTTTTTCATTCCAGATATTGGAACTCAAATAGAAATTTTTTCCAATATAAGCTGTTTTATTTCCATTCGCGGCGCTTGAAAGTCTAGGCATTAACAATACAGCCAATCCTACAACTATTAAGCAAATTACCGTCATGATTATTTTTTTAATTTAGCACCTCCATCTTTATTTTTTTAAATTAATAACTGATTTATCTTTGTTACAACAAAACTTTACAGAAATAATATTTGATATCGTATTTTTTTTATTATTTTTTGCTTCTTTAGTAAAACCTAAATAAAGACAATTATTTTTTAACATCAAAGCTGCAGACGCGCAATGAAAACTCGTCGAAGACATAATACCACCAAATAAAGATGAACAATTAAACAATGCGGCATTCCCAGTATCAACATCCTTATAAATTGACTCATCTAAACTCATCCCATCTGATTCCAAAATAAAAATGTCTGGGTTTTTTTCTTCATCCCCATATGTAAGACTACAATATTTTGCTGTATTATTGCTGTTACTTAATAGAAAGAATACACTTCCTTCTCCCGGGACAGTTTGAGTCTTATCACTAAATAAAAATGGATTTATTCTTCCATTTTCTCTTATATTTAACTTTTGATCACAAATATATTCCATCGTAGAGCTCAACTCATCTACAGTACCCACAATGACATATTTACATCTTCCTTGATTAATCCAAGAGTCTGCCAGCTTACAAGCTTCATGAAATGGAAAACAGAAGTCGGTTATAGTACATACAGGGCCACTAATCTTTAATGCTGATGAAATGTATGAGGCGGCCGCATTATGCACAGAATGAGAAAATATCGTAGGAGAAACACCAATATCACCATAATCCAAAAGATTATCCAAAAAATTAAATGTTGTTTTGTGCGGACCAAAGGCTGTTGCAACAATTACACCAATTTTCTCATTCGCTGCTACTTCAATCCCGCTATCAGCAAAGGCATCCCAAGCCGCTAAAACTGCCATTTTGCAAAATCGATCTGATCTTCGTGATTTATTTAAAACAACTTTATCTTTCAACAAAGCATCATCTACACTAAAAAAAGGAATTTCTTTTTTAGTTATTGGTGAATATATTGAAGATTTCGGTGCAATAGGGCCTTGCTGCAAAGCCTCTGAAAAGCTTTTAACTCCCCTTCCAATACTTGAGATTATTCCTATTCCATGAACTTTCATAAATAATTATATTCTTTAACAGAACTTATCGGTTGATTCATTAACTATTTTTTGCAAATAACTAGAGCTGCATTATTGCCTCCAAAAGCTAATGATGTTGACAATGCATACTGACCATGCACTTTTGTTTTTATCTTTATTGGTGATATCCCTATATACTCATCTTCATTTTTAAATCCGGCACTCTTGGGAATCATTCCTTCCTTCAAAGCTAAGGCTGTAAATATAGCTTCTATCGCCCCAGCTGCTCCCAATGTATGTCCGGTATATCCTTTTGTTGAAACCATTTTTATATCTTTATCAAAAATATCTTTAATTATTTTTCCTTCTACCTTATCATTATCTATAGTGGAGGTCCCGTGCGCGTTAATAAAACTAATATCCTTGTATTCAATCTTTGCCTGGTCAAGAGCTTCATTAATAGCGGCTTTGAGACCTTTCCCTTCTGGATGTGGAGCTGTTAAATGAT
>JAGLSE010000108.1 GCA_023135905.1 Candidatus Omnitrophota bacterium | reverse complement strand
TTCTATTTGACCCAGCCTGTTCGCCGGAATGACAAAAGGACTCCGGAATGACAAAAGGGCTCAGGAATGATAAAATGGGGCCGGAATGACAAACAGCGGGGGAAGTAGAAATAACAAACCCCCCACCCATTTTTGATTTTATCTTCTTTATAATTTTTCTTCTTCTCCCCTCTGAAGCTTGCCTCTTGAATCGTGTAGCCTACATTATATTTTTTCTATAATTTCGTGAACACAGTGAACTAATTTCTATTAATTTCATTTTGCGATAGTAAAATATATTTCCATTTTCACTCCTTGTCCATATTTTTTCCTTTAATATTATAGGTTGTCAAATCTACCCGTACTACTTATAATGCGAAGTATCTAATTTTATTATAATAGCAAATTTTAGTAAAATATATTATGGAAAAATTTAAACTTATTAGTCAATTTAAACCTACTGGAGATCAACCCCAGGCAATTAATAAAATTGTAACAGGATTAAATCAGAAAAAAAAATTCTTAACCCTTTTAGGCGTGACAGGTTCAGGTAAAACTTATACTTTGGCTTGTGCTATTGAAAAACTCAATAAACCGGTTCTTGTAATTTCACATAATAAAACTTTAGCCAGCCAATTATATGCTGAATTTAAAGAGTTTTTTCCAAAAAATGCTGTAGAATATTTTGTAAGTTATTATGATTATTATCAACCTGAAAGTTATATTCCTCAAACCGATACTTATATTGAAAAAGATGCTTCAATTAATGACAGAATTGATCGTTTGCGATTATCATCAACTAGTTCTCTTGTATCCCGAAAAGATGTTATAGTTGTAGCTTCTGTCTCATGTATTTATAACCTTGGTTCACCTGAAGATTACCAGGATTTAACTCTTTACTTAAATGAAGGCGATAGTATAAGTATCGAACAACTTTTAAAACGGTTTATTGCTATTCAGTATGAAAGGAATGATTTTGATTTTCAGCGGGGAACTTTTAGAGTAAAAGGTGATACTATTGATGTTTTTCCTTCTTATAAAGAAAATCCTATAAGAATAGAGTTTTTTGGTGATGAAATTGAAAAAATCTATGAGTTTAATCAAAATACCGGGGCAAAAAAATCAAATTTCAATAAGATAGGTATATATCCAGCCAAACATTTTATTATTGGAAAAGATAAAATTGATGCAGCAATAAAAACAATTAAATGTGAATTAGAAGAACATTTAAAGTATCTCAAGAGTATAGGTAAACTATTAGAAGCTCAACGTTTAAAACAAAGAACTCTTTATGATATGGAGATGCTTAAAGAGTGCGGTTATTGTCACGGCATAGAGAACTATTCACGGCAATTATGTTTTAGACCCCCAGGATCTAGGCCATATTGTCTTCTTGATTATTTCCCTAAAGACTTTATTACTGTTATTGATGAAAGTCATGTTACTATTCCTCAAATACGAGGTATGTATGCCGGAGATAAGTCTAGGAAAGAAACACTTATCAATTACGGGTTTAGGTTGCCTTCGTGTTTAGATAACCGTCCGTTACAATTCAAGGAGTTTTTAAAATTAAACAATCAAATTGTACATGCTTCGGCAACTCCCTGTGAATATGAACTTAATCTATCAAAAGGAGAGATTATAGAACAAATAATCCGGCCAACGGGTTTAATTGACCCAACAATTAAAGTCCTGCCGACTAAAAATCAAATTGACAATTTAATTAAAGAAATAAAGAAAAGAACTGACGTCGGAGAACGAACTTTAGTTATTACTCTAACTAAAAGAATGAGTGAACAATTAACTGAATATTTAAAAAGTGAAAACATTAAAGTTAATTATATCCATTCCGAAATAAAAACTATCGAACGCGCAAAAATATTAAATGATTTAAGATTAAAAAAATATGATGTTCTTGTAGGGATAAACTTGCTAAGAGAAGGGTTAGATTTACCGGAAGTATCTCTAGTAGCAATTTTAGACGCGGATAAAGAAGGATTTTTAAGATCAGGAACTTCTTTAATTCAAGTTTCAGGAAGATGTGCTAGAAACATAAACGCTGAAGTCCATATGTATGCTGACAAAATAACAAATTCAATGCAAAAAGCCATTAATGAAAGTAATCGAAGAAAAACAATTCAGCTAAAATATAATCAAGAAAATAATATTACGCCCAAAGGGATACAAAAAAGTATTAGAGAAGGTATTGAAATCTACGCCAAAGAAGAAGAAAATATAAAAAACAGATTAAATCTTAATGATAAAGAGATAGAACTTCATGGAATAATATGTCAATTAGAAAAAGATATGTTTATCGCCGCTAAAAATCTGCATTTTGAAAAGGCAGCTCAAATCCGGGATAAAGTTAATGAATTAAAAAATGTATTCAATGAAAAAAAATAATAAATATATTAAATTGATAAATTTAGATATTGTTGATTCAACTAATAATTATGCTTTTACACTGGCAGAAAAAGGTCAAAAAGAAGTTACCGTTATACGTGCGGTAACTCAGACCAGTGGGAAAGGCAGACTAGCCCGTAAATGGGATTCACCACCTGAAAAAGGGATTTATGTTTCATTTTTGTTTAGGCCGGAAAACCCAATTTCGGAAATATATATTTTACCTCTAATTATGGCTTTAGGTGTTTCTAAAGTTTTAAGCCCCATAATAGCCAACTACATTAAATGGCCAAATGATGTTATGATTAAAGATAAAAAAGTTGCCGGTTGTTTGATAGAAGCCCGAAGTAACTCCGAAAAAGTGGATTTTGTGATTGCCGGTATTGGTCTTAATATAAATTCAAATTTAAATGATATACCTTCTATAGGGACTTCTCTTAAAATTGAAACCGGAAATATCCATGACCAAGGCGAAATTTTTAAAAAATTAACAACAGAAATATTAAACCTTTACAATGATTTTAAAAAAGGTAATATAAATATTTTAATAAAACAAATACTGGATATTTGTCTCGAAAAAGATAAATTAATTATTATAGAAAATCTAATGATTATAGAAAAACTCAAAACTGAATATAAAAATTTAACCAAATCAAATAATCAATTGAAAGGAGTTATAAATTTAAAATGATAGCCGTTGATATTGGAAACACAAGTTTACATTTTGTATTATTTAATAAAAACAAAATAGAAAGTAGTTTTAAATTGCAGACAGAAAAAACCTCTGAATTATCTATAAAAAAAGTTTTATCCAAATATTCCGCAAACAAAATATTTGTTTGTTCAGTAGTACCAAGAATGACAAGACTTTTTCATGCTTTGAAAAAAGATATCTCAATTAAAAAAGAAATTTTTATTGTTGATAAAGATATTTCTGTACCCATTTTATCATTTTATAATAAAAAAAGTATTGGTATGGATAGGTTAGTTGGAGCCTACGCGGCAAAAAAAATATATCCTGAAACAAGATTGCTTTTAGATTTTGGTACAGCTATAACTTTAGATTTTTTATCCAAAAAAGGTGATTATCTTGGAGGTATTATCCTGCCGGGTATAGGTTCAACTCTTAAAGCTTTTTCTAATTGTGCTTTATTACCTAAAAAAATAGATTTCACAAATCCAAAAAATATTATACCTAAAGATACAAATGAAAGTATTAATCAAGGAATGAAAGAAGGGTTTTCATTAATGATAAATGGTTTAGTCAATAAATATGCAAAAAAATTAAAAATTTCTAATACTAAAAAGATTATTATTACTGGTGGGGAAGCAGAAATTATAATTCCGGCCTTAAAGTTTCCATATATATACGAACCTTTTCTTGTCGTAAAAGGCTTGAAAGAAATCTCAGAAAATCTTAATAATAATTTTATGAATACTAAATATCTACATTAATAAAGCTAAATTCGATGTTTACTAAAAAATTTTAACAAAAAACTTGACAACCTCTACATCTTGAGTAAAATAATTAGCAATCTACTTGTTAGAGTGCTAATTAGAAATAAAAAATGTTTGCAGCTAATTTTTAAACATTGAGTATATTTAGAAAATATTAATAAGTACATTTAAAGTTGAGGAGGTGTGGGATGAATTTTAAACCATTGGGTGACAGGGTGCTAATTAAACCTCTTGAAGCGAAAGAGCAGACTCGAGGTGGAATCTTATTACCGGAAACAGCAAAAGAAAAACCGCAAGAAGGTGAAATAATTGCTGCAGGTGAAGGGAAAAAAACAAGTGAAGGTAAACTTATACCTTTAGTATTAAAAGTTGGTAATAAGGTTCTTTATGGTAAGTATGCCGGAACTGAAATAACAATTGAAGGGGTTGAATATCTTATTGCAAGAGAAGATGATGTTTTAGGGATTTTAGCGTAAAAGGAGGTTCATAAATGGCAAAACAAATAGCTTTTGACGAAAATGCAAGAAAAGCAATACTAAATGGAGTTGAGCTTCTTGCTAAAGCAGTAAAAGTAACATTAGGTCCAAAAGGGAGAAATGTTCTTATTGAGAAAAAATTTGGTTCTCCAACTATAACAAAAGATGGAGTTACAGTAGCAAAAGAAATTGACTTAGAAGATCCATATGAAAATATTGGAGCTCAGTTGGTTAAAGAAGTTGCTGAAAAAACATCTGATACAGCTGGTGACGGAACAACAACAGCTACTGTATTAGCAGAAGCAATTTATAAAGAAGGGTTAAAAAATGTAGCTGCCGGAGCAAATCCTATGGCTCTGAAAAGAGGTATAGATATGGCGGTAATAGCAATAATCGAAAATTTGAAAAAAATTTCTAAACCAGTAAAAGATAAAAAAGAAACCACTCAAGTAGCAACAATTGCCGCAAATGGTGATTCAAAAGTTGGTGAATTAATTGCTAACGCTATGGAAAAAGTAGGTCAAGACGGTGTTATAACCGTTGAAGAAGCAAAATCAATGGATACAACTTTGGATGTAGTTGAAGGTATGCAGTTTGATCAAGGATATTTATCTCCATATTTTGCTACTGATGTTGAAAAAATGGAAACAGTTCTTGAAGATCCTTATATCTTACTTTTTGAAAAGAAAATATCTAATCTTAAAGATTTATTGCCTCTTTTAGAAAAGATTGCTAGGGCAAGTAAACCATTAGTAATAATTGCTGAAGATGTTGAAGGTGAAGCATTAGCTACTTTAGTTGTTAATAAGATTCGCGGAACTTTCGTCTGCTGTGCTGTTAAAGCGCCTGGTTATGGTGACAGACGTAAATCAATGCTTGAAGATATAGCTATTCTTACAGGCGGTAAATCTATAACAGAAGATTTAGGTTTAAAATTAGAAAGTGTTACATTAGAAGATTTAGGACGAGCAAAAAGAGTTCGCATAGATAAAGATAATACTACTATTGTTGAAGGCATCGGAAAATCAAATGAACTAAAAGGGCGTATTAAACAAATAAAAGCTCAGATTGAAAATTCTGATTCTGACTATGATAAAGAAAAACTTCAGGAAAGATTAGCTAAATTAGTCGGAGGAGTAGCGGTTATTAACGTAGGCGCAGCTACAGAAACAGAAATGAAAGAAAAGAAAGCTAGAGTAGAAGATGCATTACATGCAACAAGAGCAGCTGTCGAAGAGGGTATCATCCCTGGTGGGGAAGTTGCAATTCTTCACAGCATACCTGTTCTTGATAATGTAAAAGGAACGGAAGAAGAGCTAATTGGTGTTAATATAATTAGACGCGCTTTAGAAGCTCCATTAAGACAGTTAGTTACTAATGCTGGATATGAAGGTTCAGTTATAGTTGCTGATATTAAAAAACAAAAAAGTACAGTAGGCTTTGATGCTGAAAACAATAAAATTACTGATATGTTTGAAGCTGGGATTATTGATCCTACTAAAGTTGCTAGAACTGCTTTACAGAATGCAGCCTCGATTTCTTCGTTACTTCTAACGACTGAAGCAATTATTGCCGATAAACCTGAAAACGATGATAAAGGCGGCGGAATGCCAGGCGGAATGGGTGGCGGAATGCCAGGAATGGGCGGCGGAATGCCAGGAATGGGCGGTTATTAAATTTAAGTAAAACTTATCGCTTATTAAAAACCTTCTTACTCTTTAGATTTATAAAGAGTAGGAAGGTTTTTTTTATTTATATGAAGAATTGAAGAAGGGAGATTCACACAAAGGCAAAATAGCTCTTAGCTCGTAGTACTTAGTACGAAATAGTATTAAGCTCTTGGTACTTAGCTGATAGCAAAAGAAAGAAGAAGAAGAAGTAGTAACAAAAAGGGGAAATGAGAAAAACTATAGTCCTGTAGGGTGCGGCCCCCTGTGTCCGCCCGTAATAGAATGTAAAAATAAAAATAAGAAAAAGGGAGACTCACACAAAGGCACGAAGACCACGAAGGATAAAATAGCTCTTAGCTCAGAGTACTTCGACGGGGAATAAAGAAAAAAAACGAAGGGTTTGAAAATCTGTAATACTAGCTGCGAGTAAACACCTAATGGTCGAAAGTCAATAGTCTATGGACTATGGCTAAAAAAAGAGAAAAGATAAGAGAGTAGATGCTTCTGTCTAAAATTAATTTTATCCAGGCAGCATTGCCCTCAAAAATATTAATGTTACACATCTATCGTATTTCAGATTTTTTGACTGTAGATACTATTAACAAATGTAATTGAAGGAAGACAAAAGGGAATAGAAGGGGGAAAGGAAAAAAGGAAATATATTTTGCTATCGCAAAATGAAATTAATAGAAATTAGTTCACTGCGTTCACGAAATTATAGAAAAAAAGGGAGACCTAGAAATTAACGAAAGACGAGAGACGAATCGCTTTGCTCTGACGAGGGCCGCAGGAAGAAAGATAAGAAGCTTATGACTTGTGACTTAATGCTGAGACTACTCTAACTTTAAATCATTTTTATATAGATTTTTTTTTAATCAATGTTATACTAATTATAATTTGACAATTTAAAATAAAAAAAATTATCCTTTGAAAAAAAAATATGATAAATAGTTTTCAACTAAGTACAATATGTGCGGATAATTTAGGTATTGGGTTTTTTAAATATTCCCTACTCCCTGAAAATAAATTCATTTCTTCTAATCAAACTTTAGTTAACTTACTGGAGTATCCATCTCAAACAAAATTTTTAAGCCTTACTTTTGACGATATATTTATAAACTCTTATGATAAAACCGTTTTTTTAAAACTTTTAGAAACTAATAAAATTATAAACTCTTTTGAAGTCGCCCTGAATAAAAAAAATAAAAAGACCATTTGGGTTTCAATTACTGCTTGCTATAATTGTTTAGGTAATAATATCTCTGGTGTTGAAGGAATAATCCAAGATATAACTTACATAAAAAATATTCAAAATAAACTTTTATTAGAAAAAGATTTTTTGCACGGTTTATTTGATAATCTTCCTGACGCAGTATATTTCAAAGATAGAAAAAACCGTATTATCAAAGTAAATAAATTTTACACTAAAGGTACAGGAATGACCGAGAAAGATGTAATAGGTAAAACTGACTTTGATTTTTTTCCATACGAACAAGCTAGAATTATGGCTGAAGATGACAATTATGTTTTAAGAACAGGTAAGCCTATTGTAGGGAAAATAGAAAAAACATTTTTACCAACCGGAATATGGAATCAGGTTATTACAACAAAACTTCCTATGTATGATAAGTTTGGTAATATTATTGGAACAATGGGTACAACCAGAGATATGAGTAATTACGCTAATTTTAAAGAACAGCGGGTAAATATGATGATAAATGCTCTTGAAGTCCTAGGGAAAGCCATGGAGAAAAGGGATCCTTATACTTTCAATCATGCTCATCATGTCGCCCATATAGCAGAAGAAATAGCTAAAAAAATGGGTTTTAATGAAGATGAATTATTAGGTATAAAATTAGCTGCTGAACTTCATGATTTGGGTAAAATGAGTATTCCTTTAGATATTTTAAATAAACCAGGCAAACTTAGTTCAATTGAATATGCTTTAATTCAGGAACATGTACAAAATTGTTACGAATTAATTAAGGATATAGACTTCCCTTTACCTTTAGCTGAGATAACTTATCAGCATCATGAACGTTTAGATGGAACAGGTTACCCTAGAAAATTAAAAGGTGACCAAATACTCCGTGAAGCACGTATATTAGCTGTAAGTGATGTTTTAGAAGCTATGACACACCGTAGACCCTATAGGGAGTCTTTAGGCATAACTAAAGCCTGCCAAGAATTAATAGCTGGTAAAGGCGTTAAATATGATACTGAAGTTGTTTCCGCTGCTATCAATATTATTAAAAATAATCCTCAAAAAGAATTTTGGCTAAAAAATTAAATTTTGCTTGTAAATATATTTTTATAAGTTATACTCACCTTTTATAAAATGTATAAAGTTAATATTTTAAAGGAGGGAAAATGGCTAAAGTAACTATTGATGAAAGTGCGTGTGTATCTTGTGGTTTATGTGCAAATCTTTGTCCTGAAGTTTTTGAAATGAATGATGAAGGGATAGCGATAGTGTTATCAAATGAAAGTGAAACTTGTGATATCAAAGATATTGCTTCACAATGTCCGGTTGACGCGATTGTTGTAGAATAATATTATTGTCAACAAAAATATACCCCCCAACTGTAATTTTTATAGTAGGGGGGTTTTTATATTTAAAACTAATCATGAAACAGTTGCTAAATATAACAGTTTTTGATTACATAAATTGAAAACATTAAATTAAATAGAGATTTATTAAATTAGCGGAGGATAGAAAAAGTCTTTATTTTTGATTCTATACGAATTTCAGACATAAATTTCATTCTTTCTGATATCTCTTTATTCTGTTTAATATAAGCTGAATATACTTTGCTTTTTTCTTGATAATCTTTTTCATCAAAAGCCGTTTTATCATTTAATCTAATAATATACGCACCATTATGAAGAAGTAAAGTTTCCGGATAAAATTGATTTTTTTCAAGAGAAAATACTATTTCACTAATCTTTTCATCTAACCCTATCCCATCAATATAATCATAATATTTAAATTCCGGAGGTTCTTTTATCTCAATTTCTTCTTGTTTTGCTATATCAGTAAAATTTGTTGTACCATTTAGAAGATTTTTCAACAATTCATCAACATGTTCTTTCGCCGAAATTTTAGCGGATTCTTTAATCATTTTTTCTTTAACCTCAGATTCTATTTCTTTTAAATCAGGGATATAAGCAGCTTTCGATTCTTTTTTTTCAATAAAAAGTGTTCCCTTATCAGAACTTATGATGGGTCCAATTTTATTTTTCTCTAACGCGAAAGCCATCTTATTTATTTCAGGCTGCCAACCGATATCTTTAATCGGCTCATTTAAACCTACTAATCCCGTTTCAGTAATAGGTAAAGAAAATTCTTCCGACAGCTCGTGTAAAGAATTAGTTGTATCCGCTTTCTTTATTATCTCATCTTTTAAATTATTATTTTTTTCAACTAAAATATAGTTTATATTAATTTTTGGTTCTACTTTAAATAAATCATTATTTTTTTCATAAAACTCAGTAATTTCCTCTAAAGAAATGTCGTCCTTTTTTTCAAAATTCTTATAGGGTATCCCTAAATAAGATATTTTAGCCTTTTGAGTATTTAAAAAATACATTTTTTTTAATTCTTCTTCAGTAACCTCACTATTTGTGTTTAAAGAAAACAATTTATTTATCTTTAAAAAATTTCTAATATATTCTTCAAAATCCCGTACTGAGATACCTAAGTTAAACCTTTGAGATAGAGACTTGAGATTAATTTCATACATTGTTTTATCAAATTTTCCTTCAGGAAAAAAAATCTTCTTTACATATAAGATAACTTCTTTATCATCAACTTCAATTTTTTCTTTATCTGCTTTCCAAAGCAAAGTCATAAAATCGATAGCCGAACTTTCTACATCTTTTCTTTCAATTTTAGATTCATTGTTAGAGGTTAACAGTAAAATTGTTCTTGCCATCTTTAAATGCTCATTATAGGTAAGTTCGGTTATTTTTTTGCCGTCAATATAACCAATAACACCTTTTTTCCGATCTTTTAAAGCCGAGGCACCACCCCAGAGGACAAAAGCCGGCACAATAACCGCAATCATTCCCCAAAGTATTTTTTTCATGTGTTTATCTCTTATAGTACCAAGCATAGAACATATATTACCTTTGAATATTAGAAATTCAAGCTTTTTTTTTAGGGAATGTTGCATTTAGGAAACA
>JAGLSE010000107.1 GCA_023135905.1 Candidatus Omnitrophota bacterium | reverse complement strand
GAATACTATATTTAGCAACAGTCCTATTATTTGTTTTACTCAATATATTTCTAAAAATTTATCTATGGCTCCTTCCTGACTTTTAAATTCCCCGGAATCCCATTCTTTATAATTCCAATCTATAAATAATTGTCTTAATTCATAAAAAGATTTTCTGGCATTTTCTTTTTTATCAAAATTAAATTCTTTATTCAAAACAAAGTATACCTTTCCAAAAACATACTCTTGCCGTTGTAAACTTGTAGCGGAATCTACTTTATCGTAACCATTTTGTTGCAGATACACCGTATCTAACATCTCAGATTTAAGATAAATCACAAAATCTTCCATAGACGTACCCTCTTCGCCAACAACCTTCATCATCTGGTCAACTTCGTTACCTTTAACAAGAATATTTTTTGCTTTTTTTATCAAATCAGCATCAATAAAACTAAAATACCTTGACCAACTCTCTAAAGGATCAACCGAAGGGAACTTCCTGGCATTAGCCCTATCTCGGGAAAGGCCGTGAAAAGCACCCACAACTTTAAGTGTAGACTGAGTAACTGGCTCATCAAAATTACCTCCGGCAGGACTTACTGTCCCTCCGATAGTAAGACTCCCTTTTGCCCCAAAGTAAAGCTCTACCAAACCAGAACGTTCATAGAACTCTGCTATCCGAGATTCTAAATAAGCCGGATAAGCTTCTTCTCCCGGTATTTCTTCTAACCGGCCGGAAACTTCCCTCATGGCTTGAGCCCAGCGGGAAGTAGAATCAGCAAGAAGTAAAACATCCAACCCCATTTGCCGGTAATACTCCCCTAAAGTAGCTCCGGTATAAACCGAAGCATCTCGTGCCGCAACCGGCATAGAACTTGTATTACAAATAATGATCGTTCTTTCCATCAAAGATTTACCTGTTCTGGGATCTTCTAATTCCGGAAATTCTCGTAAAGTTTCTACCACTTCCCCTGCTCTTTCTCCGCAAGCAGCAATAATAACTATATCAACCTCGGCATATCTGCTGGTAAGCTGCTGAAGAACCGTTTTGCCGGCACCAAAAGGCCCCGGGATACAATAAGATCCTCCTTTAGAAATAGGAAAAAAAGTATCAATTATTCTAATTTTTGTAGTCAAAGGCTCTTTAGGTATAAATTTTCTGACATAAGCATCAATTGGTATCTTTATCGGCCAATCAAAAACCATATTTAATTCTTTGACCTGCCCTTTCTCATCTTTAATTCTAGCAATAGTATCTTTAATCTTATAATCACCTTCAGAAGCAACAAATTCTAATTCATACTCATCGTTTAAATTAAAAGGCACCATTATATAATGTTTAAATATCCCTTCCTGCACATAACCCAAAGGAATACCTCTTGATATTTTCTTATTTTTTTTATCCTGAACTACCGGTTTAAAATGCCATTTCTTCTCATAATCCAAAGCGTTTAGTTGGATACCCCTAGGAAGAAAAACCCCGTATTCTTCTGCTAATTTATGTAATGGATTCTGTAAACCATCGTAAACTTGCCCTAATAATCCCGGGCCTAACTCTATTGAAAGCATCTGCCCGGAAAACTCTACCATATCACCAACCTTTATTCCTTTAGTATCTTCAAACACCTGCATATACGCTATATTACCACTTATCTTTATTACTTCCGCCATCAAGCGTTCTTGATTGCATATCACATGACCTACTTCATTTTGTATAATCTCACCATCAAAACCAACGCATATCATGTTACCTTGGATTAATTTAATATTCCCGCAACGTTTGCTCATGATTTAACCTCACATAGTTTATCAAAGACTAAAGTGCCTTTTTCTTTATCAAATATAAACAACCTTTCTAAAATTTGTAATTTTAAAAAATACAAACACAATAATTCCAAATCAAAAAAATGGCCTTGTTCTTTTTCTTCAATGAAGTCCCACCTTAACAATAAAAGCTTTCTCTCTACATCTAAAGGATTACCTTCCATAATACTTAAATCCAAAACAGTCAAAGCTTTACTATCAATATTTGAATACAAACTTTTTCGAAATAATACTAATTCTTCTCTTAAAACTCTTTCAAAATATTTATACTCTCTTAAAACATTTAAATCATTTTTTTTAGAAATAAAATCATTAATGTTTAATCCTAAAACACTTTCCAAATCTTTCAGACTTAACCATTTTTTTGCCTCATCTAAAAAATAATCTTTTCCGATAACCGGTTTTTCATTAAATTTAAGCATTGGCAGTTGAGAAACAAAATAATAATATTTATCCATTATTATTATCCAACATTGCAGCTATAGAAGGATTTATAAATTCCTTAATCGCTTCTAAAATACTTTCATCAGTAAGATCATAATAAACATCTTGGCCTTTTATTCCTATCCTAAACCCTTTATCCACATTTTTACCAATATTAATTTCTATCATATTTCCTGCTTCCTGTTTTAATAGAGAAAGCATTAAATCCTCAAGCTTTTTCTTATCATCTTCATTAACCAAGACTTCAACCACATCATTTTTTTGAACGACCCAATTATCTACTACTTTAACTATTAACTGCTTAATCAAATCCGGAGTTAAACTTTTTGAAACCTGTTTTTTAAAAATCCGGTCAAATACCCCCATGATTTGTTCCCGTAATACCAAAAGCAAATCTCGAGATGCCTGCTTTAAAGAAGACTGAGTATTATTCTTAAGTTTTTCAAATTCATCCTTAGAATCGTTTAAAAACTTCTCAGCTTTATGTTTAGCTTCATTTATTATTTTCTCAGCTTCTTTATTCGCTTTCTGAATAATCTCATCTGAGGCTTTTTTAGCTTCTTCAACCCCATCTTTTTTAATTTTTTCTATTAAACTATCTAATTTAACTTCCATCAGAGAATACCTCCTTTATTTGATATAAATTTTGAAATCACTATTATTTAATTTTTAATTATACAACTTTCCAAACAAATGACAATTCTTAATTTAATCGCCTATTTTATAGAATAGATTAAGCCTCAAGAACTTTTAACGCCGCATTAAAATAATCTTTTTCTTTTATTATCGGTCTGCCGACAACAACAAAATCGGCTTTTCCTTCGGTTAAGGCATACCTGGCAGTAGTCACCCTTTTTTGGTCTCCCAACCCTTGAGAATTAATACGTATACCGGGAGTTATTACTTTTAAGTTTGGATACTGCTCTTTAATTACAGCCGACTCCTGCGGAGATGAAATAACCCCGTCTAATTTAACTTCATTACCTATCTTTGCTAAATCCATTACTGATTTACAATCAGAAACCTGACTAGTCAAAACAGTAACTCCCAAAATTAATGGTTTCCTTATCCCCAATCTTTCAGAAGTTTTAAACACCTCATCTTTAACTTCCGTTAAAGCATCTTTTCCGGCTTGCAAATGAACCGTAAACGCCCAGCAGCCCATCTCGGCAATAACTGCAGCAGTCCTTTTCATTGTATTCGGAATATCATACAATTTTAAATCTAAAAATACATCTGCTCCTTTATCAATAAATGTTTTTAGAAAATCCGGTCCATATTTAGTAAAAGCAATAGATCCGATTTTAAATTTAACCCTTTGAACATAAAGGGAATTTACTACTTCCGCTATTGATGATTTATCTTCTAAATCCAAAGCTACAATAAGCTTGTCCCAAGGCAGTTTATTCTCATACTCTTCTTTTTTCATTTATATCCTTTTTTTTATAAAAACCCAAGACCACAGACCTAAGATTAGCTCATAGCTCATAATTATAAATTTAAAAACCACAAAAAACAAAAAAAATTCAAAATTATATATTATTTCGGGCGCAGCACGCTGTACAGTGTCAACACATAGGTAAC
>JAGLSE010000106.1 GCA_023135905.1 Candidatus Omnitrophota bacterium | reverse complement strand
TTTACCTTAGCAAAATTAATTTTGATTTAGTTGCTATGCCTTTTTTTGAACCAAATAATATTTTTAAAGGGGATAGATTATCTTTTTTTGATTCTTTTCAAGGCGGTATTTCCGGTAGAGATTCTGAGCGTGATTTGGTAGAACCATCAAGACAGATAGATAATATTGAGTATTCCGGAAGAGTTTATGGTAATTTAGGCAGTTATGAAACTGCTTTTTATTTTTTTAGAGGGTTTTATAAAATGCCCAGGGGTTATTTAGATGAAATTAATAGAAAATTGTTTTATCCTCGTTTAGATGTTTATGGAACAAGTATTCGAGGTCGGGTTTTAGGCGCGATTATGAATTTTGAGTTTGGGTTTTATAATTCTCGTCAAGACAGGGAAGGAAATAATCGATTGATTGAAAATTCAATGCTTAAATATTTATTAGGATACGATAAAGATTTAGGGAATGATTGGACATTCGGACTGCAATATTTTTATGAGCAGATTTTGGATTATTCTAATTATAGAGAAGCCTTGTTGTTCCAAGATTTTCGTTGGGATGAATATCGTCATTTAACTACTTTGCGCGTAAGTAAATTGTTTAAAAATCAAACGGTTAAATTTAATTTATTCACTTTTTATTCTCCGTCAGATACTGATATATATATAAGGCCTAGTGTAGATTATAATTTTACTGACTACGGTAAAATTACTGTAGGAGCTAATCTTGTTTGGGGAAAAGATGACCTTACCGAATTTGGGCAGATGGAAAATAATAAAAATATATATATCCGTTTTAGATATAGTTTTTAGATAAGAATATAAAAAATTTTAATCAATTCGACTTAGATTTTTGAAGAAAAGTCTGTAGTCTAATTGATCCTGATCGAGTAAAACGAGTCGAAGGATCTCGGGTTTAATTCCCCGCAGTTTACCGCGGAAAAGTTATTTAGGGGAAACCTTCGATACCCCGTATTTGCTGCGGGGTAGTTGATTGGTTAATAATAAACCTTATATTGAGAACGATAGGTGTAGAAATAGAGAAAAACAATAAAATTCATAATTTAGATGTGGAAGGAGTATTTGTAGAGATAGGCTTGATTCTTAATTCAGATTTTGCTATGATTCTAATTATGAACCGGCAAAAAGTGATGGGGATAGACTGTTACAATGGCGCTGTTAAATAATAGTATCAGCGCCATTGCAACAGTCCCGCAATAGAACCAATATAAAAGTTTGCCGGTGATGTTACGAATGAAACAAATAGTTATTGCTTGTGGTGAAGGGGCAAAGTTCAGTTTGACGGCGACTAATTATTCAGCAACGCGTAAATTTAGTTTTTAAAAACAGTCTTATCCATTAGGGAGATTAAAGGGGAAAAATAATATGAAGGATATACCAGAAGATATTGTTAAATTTTTTAATGAACAAGGTTTTGTTATAGTATCTACTTTAGATCCGGAAAACACTATTCATTCATCCGCTAAAGGTATTGTGGGGATTAGTAAAGAAGGACGTATTTGTGTTATTGATATTTATATGGGCAAAACCTGGGATAATATAAAAAATAATCCTGTGATGACTATTACGGCTATAGATGAATATAGATTTATAGGTTATGCTTTGAAAGGTAAAGCTTTGATTGTAAAGAAAGAAGATATTAAAGAACATGTTAGTAAAAATTGGGAGAAAAAAGTAACAGATAGGATTTCAAAGAGAGTTGTTGAAAACGTAAAAAAACAAAAAAGTTCTTTAATCCAACCTGAAGCTAAGTTTCCTAAACCACAATATCTTATTCAAATGATTGTTGACGAAATAGTAAACTTAACACCTAAAGAATTAAGAAAACCCCATAAATAAAATTTATTATTATATGGAATTATTACATAATTTTATCAACGAAACCTTTAATTTATGGCTGAATATATCGCCATATTTACTTTTAGGTATTTTATTTTCAGGGTTAATGCATATTTATTTAGGTAAAGATTTTATTTCTAACCATTTAGGAAAAGGAGGGTTTTTATCTATTTTAAAAGCTACTCTTTTTGGAATACCTCTTCCCGTTTGTTCTTGCGGTGTAATACCATTAGCTAGTTCGTTAAAAAAAGACGGGGCGCATAAGTCTAGTGTAATGGCTTTTTTAGTATCTACTCCAACAACAGGTATAGATTCTTTTTTAACAACCTATTCATTGTTGGGCCCATTGTTTGCAATTTTTAGGCCTTTAGGTGCTTTGATAGCCGGTATTTTTTTAGGTGTTGCTGATTATTTTTTTGAGGGCAAAACAGAAAAAGTTAAAGAAATACCTAAACATCGGCATATTAAAACTAGTATGTCTTCTAAACTAAAAGAATTATTAAGGTATTGTTTATTAGAAATACCAAAAGATATTGGCAAATGGCTATTTTTAGGGACTATTTTAGGCGGATTGATTTCGGCTGTTATACCCAAAGAATTATTTTCCCGTTATTTATCTTTTCCTTTTGATTTTATTATAACATTGGTTATAAGTATACCTCTTTATGTGTGCGCGACTGGTTCTATTCCTATAGCAGCATCATTGATACATAAAGGTTTTTCTCCTGGAGCGGGTTTAGTATTTTTAATAGCTGGGCCGGCGACAAACGCGATTACCTTATCTTTTGTTAGAGCAACGTTTGGAAAAAGATCTTTTTATATTTATTTAATCAGCATTGTATTTGTATCAATAACTTTAGGGCTTCTGTTAAATCTAATATGGTTTTCTTTTGATAAAAATCCCGAATTTATAACAGGTGTTGGAGGGATGATGGCATTTAAATATAAATTGATGGCAGGTATTGTATTGTTTATGTTGATTTTAAATTCATTATTTAAGGCTAAGCCAATAATAAAGAAGATAGATTTAGAAATTTGTGTTTCTGATATCCATTGTACTCATTGTAAATTTACTCTAGAAAATCAGCTTAAAGAATTAGAAGGTGTAGACAATGTTGTTGTTGATGTAAAGAAAAAGATGATTATGGTTCAAGGTAAAATTAAAAGAGATATTTTATTAAAAAAAATAAAAGATGCAGGGTATACTCCTTTTTAAAAGGATATAAAATATATATAATATGTTTTTATACGGTAAAAATTCAGTTTTAGAACGATTACAAATTAATCCTCAAACAATAAGAAAGATATTTTTACAGACAAATTTTAAAGAGATGAATATAGCGCAAATAATAAAATCTAAAAAAATAGCAGTAAATACGGTAACTCCAAAAGAGTTAATGAGAATAAAGAATTCTTCTCCTCTTCAAGGCATTGTAGCTGAAATAGAAGACTTTGTGTATGCTGATTTTTATGAGTTATTGGACAAGCCAGCAGATAAGCGGTTAACATTGATTTTTTTAGATAGGATAAGTGACCCGCAAAATCTGGGAGCTATTATAAGAATAGCCGCTTGTTTTGGAGGCATTGGAGTTGTTATTCCTAAACATGAAGCTTGTGCAGTTAATGATACAGTTCTTCATGTAGCATCCGGAGGAGAAAACTTTGTCCCAGTGGCAATGGTTACTAATATAACAAATGCTTTAAATGAAGCTAAAAAAACAGGATATTGGGTAGTTGGAGCTGTGGTGGAAGACGGAGAAAATATTTATAATTCTATTTTACCAGTCCCTTTAGCGCTTGTTTTGGGGTCTGAGGGATACGGAATTAGACAAGGAATACAAAAACATTTAGATTCAAAGTTTCGAATACCTATGCAAGGTGCTGATCTTTCCTTTAATGTAACCAGTGCATGTTCAATATTTTGCTATGAGATCAATCGGCAATTAAAATAGTTACATTTTTTATTTCTTAAAAGTTAACAATATTTATTTTGTTGGGTGTTAGAATTGATCCTGAGCGAGTAAAACGAGTCGAAGGATAATTCCCCGCAGTTTACTGAGGAAAAGTTATTTAGGACAAACCTTCGATACCCCGTAGCTTGCCGCGGGG
>JAGLSE010000105.1 GCA_023135905.1 Candidatus Omnitrophota bacterium | reverse complement strand
AAAGAACTGTAAAAGTTAAAAACTTAGATATAAGTAATTTACTGTAAAGTTGAAAGAGAAAAATTATAACTATAGGAGGGAGTATGGAAGAAGTTAGCAAAAAATTGAATTTATTGATTAATAATATGGAAAAAGTTGTGGTTGGAAAAAGAGAAGTTATTAAATATTTAGTAATAGGTTTATTAACCAATGGCCATATTTTGATTGAGGATGTTCCAGGTGTAGGTAAGACCATGATTGCTTTAGCTTTATCGAAATCTATAGGAGCTCAATTTAAAAGGATTCAATTTACTCCTGACCTTCTCCCTTCTGATGTTACCGGAGGGTATATATATAATCCTAAAGAGTCTGAATTCGAATTTAAGAAAGGGCCGGTATTTAGCAATATCCTTTTAGCAGACGAACTAAATAGAACGACCCCCAGAACCCAATCAAGTTTACTGGAATGTATGCAGGAATATAAAGTTACGCTGGATGGCCAATCTTTTGAGTTAGATAAACCTTTCATGGTGATAGGCACACAGAATCCTATTGAATTTCAAGGGACTTATTCTCTTCCAGAGGCTCAAGTTGATAGATTTATGATGAAGATAGATGTAGGTTATTTATCTATAGAAGAAGAAAAAAGGGTTGTTATAGACCAAAAAAATGAACATCCTATAGAAAGTCTTGCTTCTGTTTTAACTTTAAGTCAAATAATAGAGTTGCAAGATGTAGTTAAAAAGGTGGAAATTTCTGAAAAGATAGTTGATTATATAGTAAAACTGGTTTCTTCGACAAGGGTAATGGAAGAAGTTCAGTTAGGAGCTTCTCCTAGAGCGTCTATTTCTTTGATGAATTCATCAAGGGCTTGGGCATTGTTAGAAGGCAGAGATTATGTTATTCCTGACGATATTTTTAAATTAGCTTTTGCTATATTGGGACATAGAATAGTGCTGACTCCTAAAGCTACAGTATCTGGCGCAATTAAAAAGAATGTTATTGAAAAATTGTTAACAAAAATTCCTATTTCTTAAAAATATAATATATGAGTTTTAATTTAAAAATTAAATTTTCTTTAATGATTATACCTTTTGTAATCTTAGAAATAGTACTGCTTATATTAAAAGATAAAACTAAAATTGAGTTTTACGGGTTCTTATTTTTATTTTTTATGATAGTTTTTGGAGTAGATATTATTATTTTAGTAATAAATTGTTTTCTGAGTAATAAAATTAAAATTAATAGGAAAATTCAAAGCAAAATCAATGAAGGTGATTATTTGAAGATAGAACTAAAGGTGTCAAATAATAATGTTTTCCCATTAATTAATTTAGAGGTAGAAGATTTTTTATCGTGCGCGGATAAGGATAAAGAAAAGAAATTTATTCTAGATTGGATAAGACCAAAGTTTAATTTAAATTTAATATATGGGTGCATTTGTGATTTGAGAGGGGAATATGTTCTAAATTCCATAAAAATTAATTTTTTTGGATTTTTAAGATTTTTTTATGTTCAGAGGAACTGGGGGAAAGAATCTATTATTTATGTGTATCCTAAAATTTTTAAAATAAAGGAAATAGGAAATTTAACAAAAGGATACTTGCCTTGGTTTGGAGTGGAAACAATATTTGCTAGTGGAGATGATCATGAGTTCTTTGGATTGAGAGAGTATAAAAGAGGAGATTCCTTAAAAAGAATCCATTGGTTAAGCGTTGCAAGAAAGAATCAATTAATTGTAAGAGAATTTCAAAGATGCAATTTTAATCAGGCAGCTATAATGTTTGTGCTTGGTGAAGAGTATAGGATCGGTAAATGTAAAGAAATGGTTTCGGAATATATTGTTAAATTAGCCGCTTCTTTAACCGCGTATTTTATAGAGAAAAATATTTGTATTGAAATAATTGCCCATGCGGGGAAGATTGTTCATTTTCCTTTTAATAAAGGATATGTATACAAAGAGGAGATATTTAAGTTTTATGCCGAAGCAAAGGCAGAAAGTAAAATTTCAATGGAAAACTTTGTTGATGAATATGATAGATTTATTCCTTCCAATGTAACAATTTTCGTTTTGCTTACAGAAAATGAGCTTAATGCACTCATTAGGATAATGTATTTTAAAAGTCGAAATATTTCTATAATAGCCATAATAATAATTTCTTCTACGTTTTTAGATAATCAAATAAACGAATATGATATTAATTGTATAAAGAATAAAATTTTGGCTAAATTTTTAAATACTAATATCAAGTTTATTTTTATAAATAAAGGGGATTTTTTAGAAACTGTATTCGAAAAAGTAAAACTATGAAAGATAAAATTTGTTATCCGTTTTATGATGTTACGCTTTATGTTTTAATTCTTTTAACTTTTTTTATAGGTAAAGGTCTCTTCAGTTCTTTGTTTGTATTTTCATTTGTGGGTATTTCTTTTTTGGGATTTTTTTATAATTGGTTTATCGAAACCAATAAAAATAAAAAAATGCTTAAAATAACTAATCTATTAGTTAATATAGCAGGTTTATTCATTTTGTTTTGGATAGGGTTTACCTTGAAGAAAACTTCTTTTTTATTTGAGGAGATTGTATTTGTTTTTGTTAAGGCAATATACGCTATCTTAGCCATTTTAAGTTTTAATTATAAAAATAGTAGAAATCCTTTTTATATGAGATATCTTACTTTGCTGCTTCTTTTAGCTTATCCTATATTGATGCCGGTCGATACAATTACTTTTAAGTTTTTATCCGTATTTTATTTATGTTTTTTTATTGTATCATTGCGTTTTAATCCTTATGAATCTTATAAACTAAATCCTCTCCGGACAGGCATCATTTTTATATTTTATCTGGTTTTTATTAGTTTTTGTTTTATTATTATCAACTTTATGAAGACAGATATACCCCTAGTAGAGATGCCGCGTAACTATTTTTCTATGCGTACCGATAAATTTGATATGGAAGATGAACTTTATTCGCTCCAGGATTATTTGATGGAAGAATGTTTATCAGGCAAATCTAAGGACAATAATGAACAGAGCAAAGTGATTAGTTTCCTTTCAACTCTTTTTAAGCAGACTCCTTATATTAAGGAAGTGGAGAAAAGTTATTTAGGATTAATAGATATTTTTAGACGGCCTGGCCCCGGTATAGAAGATGGTGAAAACGATGAACTGCTTTTCCGCTTGAAAGAGTACAAAGATCTTAAAACAAAATCTAAAAGAATTAATTCTAGAAATAATTTATTAAACAAATTCATTCAGTCTAAAATCGGATTTAAGAATAAAATAAGTTCTTTGGCAAATATGAATAAAGCTGAGTATAGTAAAGATTTTAAAAGTTTAAATTCTGAAATTGAAAAGATTAATAATAATATAGAAAAAAGTAATATTAACAAAAAAGACAAAAAAGAAATTCAAGATTTAGTTGAAGAATTTAAAAAGTGGAAGACCTATTCACTTTATGATTATACAAGAAATAAATTAGGCAATGAGATAAAGAGTAGTGTTAATAAAGGTAAAAAAGATGTTTTAGATTTATATGAAAATTTAGAGAGACAGTCTAATGCTTTAAACCTTTGTAACATAAATTCTAAGTTTGAAGATATTTTGAATGAAAAACTTTATAAGAATTTTACAGGAAGTGAAAAGGATAATTTGAGGGATTCTTTTAAAAAGATGATTGAATTTAAAATAGAAATATCCTTAGAAGGAAGTTTAGAAGAATTGTCTAGTGAATTCACGAAACAGACTGGGTATGAAGATGTCAAAAAAGAGGCTTTATCTATTATGAAAGATATAATTTCTTCAAAAGAGAGTAATGAATTTTATCAAAACATTAAGGAATTAAAGGAGTTGTCACGAGACGAAGAAGATTTGAGTAAAGTTCTTGCATCGGATAGGTTTAATAATTTTAAAGAGAGTAAAGCGGAATTAATGTTTAAAAAAGAAAAAGAAATCATTAAGAAGTTATTAAAGGAAGAGGTGATCGATGAAAACAAAAAAAATGAATTTATAGAATCTATAAATAAAATTTTTTATTCAGAAGATGTTGGTATGGGTGATTGGGGTAAAATTAAGTCTGAAGCCCAAAAGTTATTTGAAGACGGATTAATTTATGAAGCAACTGAAAAGAAATTGATAAATAGTTTAGTCCGTATTTCAGAAATTGATGAAGCTAAAAGATTAAGTAAGAAAGTTTCTAGCGATAAAGCAAAAGTTGATTATGCCGAAGATTGGAAACAAATAGTAAAAAATATAAGTAAAAATAATAATGTCAAAGAAGAGATGAGAAATTTAATGGATAGTCTTGTTAATGCTTCGACAATGCAAGAGGTGAATACTATAAAAAATACTATATTAGAAAAATTGGTAGAATTAAAAGGAAATCCCGTAGATGCGCGTCTGGTAAATAAATTGAAAGAAACCCTGGGGAAAGTATTAATTATCAAGGAGAAAGTGGTCTCGACAGATAAGATAGCAAACTTAATATTGGAATTTAAAGAAATTAAATATTTAAGCGAAAAACATAATGAGTCTATAAGTTCTGTTCTCAAAGAGCTAAGAGAAGTATATTTTGAAGAAAAAGAAGTTAGTGGGGAGTTACTTGATAGATTGCAAAGTGTAAACGATGAATTTTTAAATAAAAAGAAGGATTTAAATAATATAGGAAATAGAGATAATTATGAGGTATTTATTTTGCCTCGAAAGATGATTATTAGTAAATCGTCTTTATCTAATGTTAAAGTAATTTGTGAATATAGTCAAAACATTATAAAAGATATTACTTCGGAAGTTAAATGGACATTCCATGGTTCTGGAAAAATATTTATAGATAAAAAGGGGTTAATTGATGTAGTAGCTTTAGGTCAAGTAATGGCTATTGCTGATTATAATGGAATTAAAAGTGAAGCAATAGAGATTCATGTTGTTAAACCTTTAAAATAGGTGGCTAAAGAAATGAATTATAGACATAAAGTATATAAAAGTTTGAGAATGCTGAGGGTAAAAGCTTTGATTATATTTATTTATATATTTTTTTTCAGTTTTAATTTGTTTGGAGCGGAAAATATTTTGTATAATAAAAATGAGGCAAAAATATCGATAGAAGAAGCCCTTAAAAAGTATGGTCTTCCTGATAGAATGGATAAGTATCTTTGGTGCTATGACAATCCCCAAAACTTTTGTTTATCTCTTTCCGATAATTCTCTTGTTACAAAGATAATTATTTTTCCTTATGTTTGTAAAGCCGTGGTAGGAATACCTTTCGAGATCAAAACTTTTATTATAAAAGCCAATTCGAGCATTCAAGAGATTGCTTCTAATGTGAAATGGAAAATAAATGATGAGAATATAGTTCTCAAAAAGGAAGGGGTTTTTATTCCTATGAAAAAAGGAAAGACTGAAATTTTAGCTGTTTATAAAGATATAATTAGTAATCCAGCAAATATATATATAACTGATTCGGATAAAATTATTCAAGAGGATGAAGACACTAAGGGCGCTCAACTTATTATGATTGATGTTTTTCCGTACAACAATGTAATTAGTAAACATGGCTTTATAAGGTTTTTAGCTTTAGGGGTTTTTTTAAATAAGGAAACGAAAGAAATTTTTAGTAAAGAAATTTCTTCAAACGTTAGTTGGTTTTATTTATTCAAGGGTAATATAGAAGATAAACTTAGAAATGAGATTTCTTTCCATGATTTGGGGATTGCTAAAATATATTGTAAGTATAAAGGTATTACAAGTAATATTCAGGAAGTTAAGGTAGAAGATAAATATAGTTTTGAGGAAGGTTTAATACGAAATATACGTTTAGTGCCTTCTGTTTTATTAGCGAATGAGGGGTATACCGTATATTTAAAAGCACTAGCTACTCATGCAACGAATAAAGTCGAGAATGTAACTTCTCGAATGGTTTGGGAAAATGAGAATGAGACAGTTGGTAAGATTGATTCGAACGGCAAATTAAAACTATATGATGAGGGAATGCTTCAAATTAGAGGCAATATTAGAGATATCAAAACATCAACATCAAAAATAATAGTTACGAAAGAATTTTCTGATGAAAAATATTTAATTGAAAATGTCGTGCGAGATAAACATATAACCGAACCAAAAGACATTAATTATTCTATTAAAAATCTTCGGGGTTCTATAGAGAACTCTTTTTTCTTGAAAGTTGAGCCGGATACAGTTAATTTATTTTTGGGAGAAGAATCTGAAGTAAAAGTTGAACTGTATCATTCAGATAGTTTTGTAAAAGATGTAACGGCAGCAGTTAAATGGGAAATCCCGTATCATAAATTCGTAAAAATTGAAAAAAATAAAATTATAGCTTTAAAAAAGGGGACTGATATTATTAGGGCTTGTTTAGAAGGGTTAGACAGTAATCCTATTCAAGTATACGTAAATAAAGCTAAATTAAAAACAATTGTTTTAAGAGAAGAAGAAAATCCTATTTGTAAAGGTAAAACTATGTTTATTCAAGTTGAGGGTATTTATACAGATGGGAAGAAAAAAAATATCAGTAATTTAGTTGAATGGAGTATTGATGATAATACTGTTCTTGAACGCATAGGTAAAAATAGATTTAAAGCGGGAAAAAAGGGCAAAGTTACGATTTGTTGTAATTATCAAGAGGTCAAAAGTTTACCTTTAGTTTTAACTGTTTATATATCACCGATACAGATATTTTTAGGGGCAGGCTCAACCGTACTCATGTTTATTTGTAGTATGATTTTACTGCTGTATCTTTTTTTAAAGGTTAAAATAAACAATTTTAATAAATTAAAAACTAAGGATCCAGCATCTTTTATTAAAGTAATTTATGGTAATTTTAAAAAAGTAGTCAAAATTTTGGGGGTAACTTATGAAAATTATTTTACCCCATTAAAATATTCCAGGATGATTGAAGAAAAGTTCTCTATAAATGAAAATATTTTATGGAAGATCAGTAGTAAATTTTCAGAATTTGAGTATAGCAACCATGTTGTTAAATATGAAGACGCTTTAGACTTTGGACATAATTATAACGAGGCCATGCTGCTTTTAGCTAAAAAAGTTCCTAATTTTTATTTGAAATATATCTTATTGCTTTTTTTTCAGCATCCTTTTTTAATATAGTTAGGGTGCTAAATAGATAAAGGAACTGTCGCCAAAGGTAACAGTGATATTAAATATTTTCTAAAATTGGAAGTATGTTTAGCTGGAGAACCATTTTTTTTATGATAGTATACTTTAAATGGATTAATTTTATAAGGATTTGTTTTTAAATATATTTTATAAATTTTTATAGTATTATGAGTAAGATTATTGAACCAGTAGGAGATAAAGTTTTAATTGAGCTGGAAAAAGGGCATGGGAAAACCCATTCCGGTTTATATTTGCCTCAAGGTATTCAAGAAAAAGATATGGCTCAATTAGGCAGAATAATTAAGGTTGGTCCGGGATATCCTGTTCCAGACCCGGGTTCAATTGAGCAGGAACCCTGGTCTAAAACATCAAAACATAAGTATTTTCCTCTTCAAGTAAAAGAGGGTGACCAATGTATTTTTTTAAAGAGTCAAGGTGTTGATATAAACTTTGAAGGGAAAAACTATATTGTTGTGCCTCAATCAGCTATTTTAATCCTGCTTAGGAATAGCTAAGCCGAATAGATAATTTGTCTGTAGTTTTAAGAGATATTCGATATTATTAGGTGAAATTAAATTGTAATGTTTATGGTAAAAAGTTTTTTATTTTTAATAGCAATCGGGCTTTTAATTGTTGTTTATGTAAGATATCTTGAAGCTAAAAGCGTATTCTTTCCATATAAAGGTTTAGATGGCGATCCTTCTCTTATGCAACTAACATATGAAGATATTTTTATTAAAACAGCTGATAATGTGGATCTTCATGGCTGGTTTATTCCTTATCCCGGATCTAAATTTACAATGTTGTATTGTCATGGTAATGGAGGCAATATTACGACCAGGTTAGAGAAATTGTTAATAATGCATCAATTGCAAATAAATGTTTTTGCTATAGATTATCGAGGTTACGGGCGGAGTAAAGGTGTGCCCACTGAATCAGGAGTATACTTAGATGTTAAATCAGCTTATGATTATTTAATCCATAAATTAAATTTACATCCTGATAATATTATTTTATATGGTGAATCTTTAGGAGGAGCCATAATAGTAGACTTAGCTTCTAAAGTTGAAGTAGGCGCTTTGATTTTGGAAGGAACATTTTCATCGGGCAAAGATATTGGAAAAATCATTTATCCGTTTATACCAAAAATATTTATACCAAACGCGTATGATTCATTAAAAAAAATTAGAGATATAAGAAAACCTAAATTATTTATACATTCTCAGATTGATAAAGTCATACCATTTAAGTTGGGTGAAAAACTTTACGAAGCTTCACTTGAACCTAAAAAGTTTATTCCTATTGTAGGCGCTCATGGTACAGCATTTATTGAGTCTCAATATGAAACTACTAAAGAGATAACGCAATTTATTGATAATTTAAAATAGACATGATGAATAAAGCAGTTTATTATATAGATAGATATTCGAGATTATCTAATTTAAGTATAAAAATATTTTAAAATATGTTTAAAATTGTTATATTTTATGTTTTAGTCGCGCTTTGTTTGGAGGGTTGTTCAACGATCAAATATACGAAACAACTGTTAGTTTTAAAAGATCTTGCTGATAGTCAAAAAGAGATTAATAAGTGTTTAGACGAGCAGGAAGCACTTTTTAAAAAAATATTGGTAGACTTAAAAAACAAAAAAATAGAATTGGGCACATTGAAAGAAGATTTTCTTAACAGCTATGGAAAACCAGTTTTGATACGGAAAGGTTCTAATTTTTTTGTTGGAGAAATTCTTCTTTATCGTTATCCTCAAAAATATTTTAATTCCGATAAAGTGTATTTTTATTTTGATAGATTTCAAAAATTGGTTGATTGGGAACAGTTCCCCTCCCATAATTAAATAAATTAAGTGTT
>JAGLSE010000104.1 GCA_023135905.1 Candidatus Omnitrophota bacterium | reverse complement strand
CCTTAACTTTGGTCTTGACAAGGGAGGCATTACAGGTATTGTCCTCATAAATATTACCGCGAGTTTACTCGCAGCTTGTATTACAGATTTTTTAACCCTTAGTGCAAACAAAAAATCACCTTCGTGAACTTCGTGGCTTCGCGTGATTCCCCCGTTTTTTCTATCAATTTCAACTAATTTCGCTAATCAAGCATTCCTACAAACGATTAGCAAATTTCAATTAATTTCTATTTTATTTTTTCCCTAATTAACGATCCACCCAGCACCAATTGCAGCCGAAGGCTGATCAGCCTCTGGCTGAAACAATTCACTAATCTATCAGTATGTATCAATCTTCTATCTGTGTGTATCTAAGGAATCCCTAAAATCTCCAAATCGTTTCCAAATAAACCAAATCATTATCCTTATACCTTCCAAACAAAGTAGTCATATCACCGCCAAAAACAAAAGCGCCTAAATAAGTTTCAACACCATTAATAAACTTATATCCTACCTTAGGATTAAGCATCCAATCACCTCTTGAAAAATTATAATTACTATCAAAATCACAAATCAAATTTCCTCTTAAAAAATTTTTACTCAACGAAAAAGCTATCTGATGAGTAAACTCTTCTTGAGCAAACAAATCTTCATAACTAAAAATAACATCTTCAATAAACTGCAAATTAAAATAATAATCTTGTTCTGTCGTATGGTCTATACCTATCCCTAAAGATAAAGTATCTTTCTCAACATATGAAAAATCCGTACGCAGATAAGCTCTATCGGTAAAAAACCCTAATTCCCCTCTTACCCCATAAGCACCTAAAACTGTCTCAAAATCCAAACCCACCACATGCATACGTGCATACTCTTTTTCTAAAGTTAAGTCTAAAAAATTGGGATTTTGACTATTTAGAGCATTTAAATTAGCTAGGGTAGGTATATAAAGAAATCTCTTAAGAGTATTACCTTTAGCAGAGTTTTCTCTTAATGTCGGAATATTATCATAAATAAACATATAATATAAAGCATAATCAATTTCATTTATTTTACTTCTAAACCTCATAGCTGCCTGGCCGTTTTCAAAAGTTCTATCAGTAACTTCATCCCTATCCCGAACATTTACCAAAAATATGTTATCTTTTGAAGTCTGAGAATACGCTCCTTCAGCTATTACCTTTTTTGTATGTCCAAAAACCGACCAATCAGACCCAAAATATTTAACATCCGAAGGTTTTAAAAAGGGAATAAAAACTGTTTCTAATTGAGACTCATCTAAAACCAAATCAAACTTAACCATAAAAGCCGGATCTTTTCTATCCTGTTTATCAAAAAGAACAAACCACTCATAATCCTGAGGAGTTATCTTATCTAAAATAGCTATATCGTCAAGCTTTCCCCAAGTTACGGTTTGTCTTCCAATACGTAAACTATAAAGCGGTCTACGAACATCTAAATAAGCATCTTTTATAAGTAAATCTCCTTCATTATCAGTATTTCCATTAACTAATGATTTAAACCTGCCCTCAGCATTAACATTTAAAAACATATTCCATTTAACTAATTCAATCTCATTATCCACCCTAACCCGTCCATAAAAAGTTTGGTTAGCTTCATCGGCAGTATCTTCTTTAACATTTTGGTAAGCTCGAATTAAGACCTCACCTTTTCTAACCCACTTAATATTATTATCCTCATTATCTTGTGAAAAAACATAAAAAGGACATCCTAATAAAATGAAAAACCCAAAAACCCTAATTACTTTCAATAGCCCGTAAACTAAATTTTTCATCTTCAATCCCCTGGTTATATTTAACATCAATATTTTTCATAAAAGTCTTATGTTTTTCTTTAAAATCTTCCATATTAGTTTCCATTGAGGTCCAAATGCCCTGAATTCTTTTCATACTTTTTACCTTAAACTTTTTAAAATTTTCACCCTTTTTATTATAAAAATCTACTGCCAAAACCACGTAACAAGTTTTATCCACCCAAGTGACCCATTTAGAATATTGAGAACTACCTTTTTCCGGGATGCTTTCAACCAAATAACAAGGATACCCATAATAATTATCTTCCTTTAAAAGAAAATGTTCGTCTTTTTCCGGCTTTCTTCTCTGCATATCTTCATAAGTAAAATCAGTATTCACAAACCTCACATTTTTTTGACTGCTAACTATTCTGCGAGACCGCCCTAAAGCTGGTAAATACAAATATTGAGTATCATCTTTACCTTCGTTTTCCCAAGAAAGAAACCGGGTACCTTTAATATCAGCCGGCTCATTAAACTCTAAGAAAGTTTTTATCTTCTCTCCGAAATCTTTAGTATACACATCTAAAATACGTTTTCTTTCATTACCATTCTTATCCACCAGAACCATCTCAACCAGAGAATAAGAATCATCCCCATCCTCCCGATCAAAGACCTTCTGAACAACCTCCAAAGCAGTCAACCCTTCAGCCGCCCAACCCATATGGAAACAAACAACCACCATAAAGAAAACAAAACCAATCAGCTTATTCATTATTACTCTCCATAAATTATAGCTTTATAAACGATTCATTGTGTAACGACGTACTCACTTCGTTCGCCCCGACGTAAAGACGTGATTAAAAATCACCACAAAAACTATCAGCTTTTCTTTCCATCGATATCAACATTGCAAAAATATGCTCATATTTTTCATTTAAATCATCAAACTTTTTTTATCCATATACTTACAAGATAATAAAAACTCCAACCATGTTTGAGTTTCAGCAGCTTCTTGTGATGCATCAGATAATTTATTAATAAAAACCTTTCCATATTTCCTTTTACGCCAAGATTCAGAAATATTCGCACAAACAGATCGAGATGACCTGCGTATTTGATCTATCAAGGAATACTTTTCTTCCTTAGGAAACCCCTTTGTTAACTCAAAAATTTCCATAGCTGCATTGAATGCTAATTTATAAACATCCAAATCCCGAACACTTTTAACTTTCCCTCTTTTCAAAACTATCTTATCCATATTTGAAATATCTGTATTATTTTTATTTTCTTTTCTTTCTTCTATTTTTCACCCTAAATATCCTCTCTCTTCTTATCTTTTCTTTTTACTTTTTTGAATTTTCGTCTTTTATTTTTCCTTCTTTCTCTTTCGTTTTTATTTTCCCCTTTTTTATTCTTCTTTGTTTTTTCTTTCTTCTTCTTTCTTCTTCTACTACACGTCTATACATCGCTACTTCGTTACATCGTTACGTCGTTACGTTCTTTCACGTTTCTCTCTACTACTCGTCTCTACGTCGATACATTCTTAAATGTTTATCTTTTTCTTTCTTTTTTTCTAACTCGTCAACTCGTTAACCACATACAATCACTTCTTCGGAGAAAACTTCTTCAACAAATACCAGCGTTTAATTTTTTGAATTATATTTCTATTACCTCCCAACAAATACCCTTTTTTAAGTTTTTGTAAAAACGGATCAAATTGTATATAATTAGGCGCTGACTTTGGTTTTTTCTTATTCAAAATTATTTTCATGATTTCAGTTAAAACCAAAGAACTACACAAATTACAGGCTGAAACCAAAGACGGCCCTTTTTTAGAGTTTAAATCAACTTTATTCAAATCAAGATAATTCATATGCAAACTCGCCGGCGCCAACCCAACTCCAAAAGCCACAATTTTTTCTAAATACGTCATATCATCGTTAATATCAAAATACTCATCAAAACTCATACCGTCCGGAGAAAAAACAAGCATAGCACTGCTAAACCCTAAAGGTCCGGCAGTAACAGCATAAATACCTTTATCCCTAGCTTCCTTAAACATAAGTCTTCTCTCATTTATAGAAAAAAAGTCTATTCCATCAATCAACACATCAGCATCAGCCATAAACTCAGAAACATTTTCCGAAAAAATACCGGAATTAAACGATTTAATTTCTAAATGAGGGTTTATAGATAAAGCAATTTTTCTCATAACTTCAGACTTATTTTCACCTAAAGTATCCATAAACGCCCCGCACTGCCTCTGAATATTAGCAAGTTCATAAGTATCCATATCAGCAATACTAAACTTTCCAATACCTAACCTTACCAGACTTATTAAATGAAACCCGCCTACACCGCCCATACCAACTATAGCTACCTTAGTATCTCGTAATTTGTTTTGTTCTTCTTCAGTCAACAACCCTATATTACGGTTAAACGCTTTTTCATAAAAAAGATTATTATCATTAATATAACTATTATTATCCTGCATATAAAATCACCTCTTAAATTTTGGTTTCAAAACTATTAATAAACAAGGTAATATAAATAAATCCGCCCATAAAGCATTTACCATAAGCAAAGCACTTAACAATCCAAAAGATGAAGTCGGAACAAATTTAGAAAAATAAAGCACCCCAAACCCAAAAAACAATACAATTGAAGTTAACAATATCGGCCTTCCTTTAGCCTTTAAAGTTTTGTTCATAGCTAAAAAATAATCCCCTTTACCCTTAAGATTTTCACCAAACTCATGTAAAAAATGAATAGTATCATCAACTATAATACCAATTCCAATAGCCGAAATCATTGAAGTTGCGCTATCCAAACGTATACCCATCCACCCCATTATCCCAAAATTAACAAGAATCGGCAGAACATTCGGCACTATACTAACCAACCCTACAGACAACGACTTAAAAATAAGAAACATCATCCCAAAAATTATCGCCATAGCCAAAACAATACTCTGAACTTGTCCGGAAGTAACAGCTTCATTAGTCTCAACTTCTAACTGAGTTTGCCCTAAAGTTTCAGCCGTAACATTACCATTAAAATTCTCATCTAAATAAACATTTATATCTTCAATAACTTTTCTAAGTTTAGTAGTACTATGCTCTTTCAACCTCACTCTTACAGTGGTCCACTTCCACTCAGAATCAACAAAATCATTCAAATCAGTATCCCCATATAAAAGCAAATATTGAGCGATCAACTCTTTAGATTCAGGTATCCTATAATATTCACCCTCTTCATTATGAAAAGATTTATTAATTTCTTTAATATAATCAACAACCGACGTGGTTTTATCAACTTCAGGAATAAGCTTTAAAAAACTTTGTAATTTTTCAATATTTTTTAACGAATTCGGCTCCTTAAAATAATCTAAAGACTTTGCTTTAATCGAAACATTTAAAAAATGCACCCCGCTTAAATTATTTTCAACAAATGTAGTAGCTTGATAAATAGGACTACTCTTTTTAAAATATTCCAACACACTAGTTTCAGTTTTAACCTTACTTAACCCCCAAAAAGAGAATACAACTATCAATAAAAATACCGATAAAACAATATATCTAAATTTCTGATTAAACCTGCCAACCCCTTCCAAAAAACCATCTATCCGCTTATCAAAAATACCTTTACCGGTAACTTTAATATCTAGCTCATCATTACTCTGTTTTTGAAAAAGTTTAAACTGTTTTATAGCTGCCGGCAAAAAAATAAAAGTTACAAGAAACGCAATAATCACGCCTCCGCCTACAACTACACCTAACTCTTTTACCGGAGGTATTCGGCTAACCGTTAAAGATAAAAACCCTACAGAAGTTGTAATCGTCGTCAACAAACAAGGAAAAAAGAGTTGTTTCATAGATTCAACCAATAAAGAATCTTTATCCATTCCAGAAATTTTTTGTTTTAAAATATTAGCACCAACAAAATGAAT
>JAGLSE010000103.1 GCA_023135905.1 Candidatus Omnitrophota bacterium | reverse complement strand
CCTAAAGAAAACCCGATAACCCCAATTTTCTTATATTTCATCTTTTTAGACCAATCAATAACACACCGCAAATCTTTATCTTCTTTAGAGGTCCAACAAAAAAGACCATCACTTCGACCATGCCCTCTGAAATCAAAACTAATTACATCATATTTTTTAGCAAACATTTTAGCTATTTCTTTAAAAAGGTAAGTATCTTTGTTATTATAAAATCCGTGCGCTAATATTATCACCTCGGGACTACCTTTTGTATAATGATCAAAAATTATTTTCTGATTGTCTTTACTGAAAGCAGCTAAATTCTTTTTTATCATTCTCCACCTTCATTAACATCTTCTCCCTCAATAATTGCCTTATATTTTGAATAAAAAAACGATCCGATAAGTAAAACTATCCCTAAGCTTAAAAAAGAAATAATTTTATAAGTTATACCAAGTCCCGCTATGTCTATAAGGAATAATTTTATAATCACTATCATGAAAAAAATAAGTCCCGCATATCTATATTTTTTGTTTTTAACCATAAAACCCAGAAGTAATAAAACAAACCCTTCTATTCCCCACATTAATGAGTACAATTGACTAGGAAACTCAACCGGTACAATAAAAAAAGTAAAAAATATCCCTATCCCTGTAAAAAAATTAAAGGATACTGTTCTTTGATCACCTGTTAAATATTGGGCATTATTCATAAGACGCAGACCGTTTATATAAAATAAAGATATGGCTATCAAGTACGTCAAAAAGTTATTTGAAAACTCTAATCCCATATTATTTTTCCATCGAAAAGAAACAAACCCGTAAAGCAAAAATATTGCCAATATAATGGAAGTAATCATAGCAAAAATACGGCAATTATTTTTTTTCTTAAATAATCCCAACTCGTTCAAACCGAACATAACTAATGTCATAACAAAAATTCTGGTTAATCCTGTGAATTCCCATAATACTGTTAAAATCAAAACGGTATAAGCAAGACCATAAAAAATATTTACAGTTTTTTCTTCATTTTCAGCAAGTATATTTACATTTTGTCTTAATCTCAACCCACATAAAACTAAAACTGTTGTAAACGGAATTCCTACCCAAAAACATTTAGATAACCCTAACAAAACAGGTGTTCGGCTTTCAAAAAATAAAAACATAAACTTCAAGAAAGTAACAATAATTATAACAAAAGAAAAAATCCTGTACTTACGATTTCTTAAACGTATTCCGACTTCCGTTAACACAAACCCTTCCACTAAAAAGATTAAAATTTCGCTTACACCGGTAAACTTCAGGAATATACCATAGCTAATCAATGATAATCCTAGAATTATATCTATCCCTTCGTGATATTTGTCTTTCGTTAACTCTCGAATACAGATATCCTTCAAAAAATACACAACACCTATAAAGGTAACTATAATCCAATTCCATTGAGGATAATATACTAATGCTGTCATCTGAATCAATGGTAAAAACATAAACGCGTTTATCAAATTAATAGAATATGTCGTTGGTTTCATCATTTTTTGGTTAGGTAAAAATAAATATGGTCCAAATGAAAAAATAAACCAATAAACAAATAGTAATAAATAATGAATACTCAACATAGAAGAACTTAAAGGCATAAAACTATTATGAATTTTCGGATATATCCAGAAAAGATGGCTTAGATAAACTCCGAAAACTCCTAAAAGACAAACCCCATCCCAACATTTCTTATAAGCAAGATATAATATTGCAACAGCTAAAAGCAGTCCGGAAAGAAGAGTAAATACTGACAGAGTGTTTAAAAGCATTGTAATAAATCCTAAAATATAAGCCATTGAAATCAATCCGCGTGAATCATATTTTAAAGACTCTATAATTATCAAAACTACAATCCCCGAAAGCAGAATAAAATCAAATACCGGGTTGAAAATAATTTTAAGGGATTGTATATGATGCATTGCATATACAACAAAATACAGCAATCCCCAGCCTCCTCCCAGCACACTAATGGAATAATTTCTGTAGGTATCCTTTTTAAATAAATGTTTGCCAAAAAATATTAAACCTGAACTTACCGCTAAACCTAAAACACTTCTGCCAATAGGATTAAATAAATATTCTTTTACGGCATTGCCTACCAAAAATGCCATACCTAAAACAAAAATTATTATCCCTAACTTATGCATCCAAAATTTTCCTATTCTTGATTCTAATCCTTCTTTTTTCTTTGGTTTTTCTAAATAAGAATCTTTATAATCTATATTTTTGATTTCCATCTTAACCTTTGGAGGATTATCAGCTAATTCTTCAATTTCTTTTAAATTTTCAGTATTTAAAATAATAGTCTCTTCTAAAGACTGTTTTGAATCATCATTTTTTTGTTCTGAATTTTTGGGTTCAATATTTGAACGAATATGACCCATTTTAAGTTTATTCTCTAATGTTTTGACCCTAAAATTAATAGTATTTAATTCTTCCTTTATACTTTCCAATTCTTTACAATCTTCGCTGTTTACTGATATTTCATAAATAACATTACCGATCTTTTCAGTTGAAACTATCAAGCCAAGTTCTTTAAGTTGATCAATAATAAAATCTAAAACTTGCTCACTTGTCTTTTTAATTTTAATTTGAGGATTATCTTTAACCAAGGATTCAGTCTCTTCATAACTTAATCCGGTTATAGACTGAATAATTTTTATTACTCTAGCATCCTGATATAACAAATTTAAACCTTTAATAAAGATAATCTTATCCATTTTCTTCCTCCTCAATCTTATTATTTTCAACAAGGTCAACCGCAATAGCTTTAATTTTTTTAAGGTCTAATTTACCACTGCCCAATAAAGGAATATCTTTAACCTGATGAAAACTATCTTTTTTAGGAATCCAAAGTTTAGGTATATCAGAATCTTTTAGATTTTCCCATAAACTATTAACATCAATATCTTCCTTATACAGAACAATTAATTTCTCTCCTTTTTTTTCATCAGAGACAGAGGTAACAGCGCAAAGAGGTTCTGATATGTTTAATATCCTAAATATCTCTTCTTCTACTTTTATATGAGGAACCATCTCCCCAGCAATCTTACTAAACCTGCTCAGCCGTCCTGTAATATTGATGAATCCGTCTTCATCAATAGTTGCAATATCCCCAGTAACATACCAACCATTTTTAATTACTTCTTCTGTTTTTTCCGGTAAGTTCAAATATCCTTTCATAACATTCGGACCTTTTACCATAAGTAAACCTTCCTTATTATTAGGAAGCCGATCTAAATTATCTTCAGATACAACTTTCACCGCGACTCCCGGTATAGGCTGACCTACTTTACCCTGTTTATACCTAATTTGCTTAATTTTTCTATTTTCACTTATATAATCAGGTAACCCAAGAGAAACTATAGGCGAAAGTTCTGTAGCTCCATAACCTTCAAAAGGGATAACATTAAATTTTTCATTAAAAGCTTCTGTTAAATTTTTCTTTAATTTCTCAGCTCCAACCATAGCAAATTTTAAACTCGCGAAGTCTTCTTTACTACATTTCTTTATATAAGATGAAAAAAATGTCGGAGTACCTAATAGCATAGTAGCTTTATATTGTTTAACAAGTGAACCAATAGTTCCGGCATCTAAAGGATTAGAATGATATACTACACCTATACCAGCCCCAATTGGCGCGCAGAGAGTAGCTGTAAACCCAAAAGAATGAAAAAATGGCAAAGCTCCCATCATAATATCTTTTTTCCCTAAGCTTAAAACTTGATAGAACCCTTCTATATTAGAAAATATATTGGCATGTGACAGAAGTACACCTTTAGGGTCTCCAGTACTTCCACTTGAAAAAATCACTGTAGCCGTATCATTGATATTAGTTTTATTTCCTTTAACATATAAATATTTAATTAGAAATGCAGGTAAAATTAGCGAGGCTATCATAGGTAATATTTTTTTAGATAATGAGATATTTTTCATTAGATCCTCAATAAATATCATATCATCTAAGTTATCCATCTTTATTTTTCTAATAAATAACTTTGAGGTAATAATCTTTTTAATTTCACATTGTTTGATAGCTGATAAAATATTTTCTCGAGAAGCTGTAAAATTTAAATTAACCGGAACTTTTCCAGCAAATAATACCGCCCCGTTTACCAAGGCGCCTATACATGATGAAGGAAGCAATACACCTACCATTTCATTTTCTTTTATGACTTTATTATTTTTAAACAATATTTTTGATAACAAAAGAGTTCTTCCTAAAGCTTGAGCATAATTTAATTTAGTATTTGTTGAATCAGCCATACAAAACTTAAACGGGTGTTTTTTTGTTTCCTCTAAAAAATGTATATGTAATTTTTTTTGTTCTTTCTCTCTATATTTAAAAGCATCCGCTGAAAGTTCTTGAACAACTCCTCTAACCCGATAAGTTTTTGAATTAGACGGCAAAGGACGTCCATAAGATATAGTAATTGGATAAGGAATAACTTTAGGCATTTTACAAAAATATTTTCCATTTTTAAAACTAAAAATGCTCCCCCAAATACGGTCTATATGTACAGGAATTATGGGGGCATCTACACCTTTCATTATGTATTCAAAACCTCTATTAAATGTCAGCATATTACCTGTTCTGGTAAGTCCGCCTTCAGCAAATATACATACCAAATGCCCTTGCAAAATAGCTTGCCGCGCTTCCAGTAAAGATTTCATAATTACCTTAGGCTTATCATTTAATGAAATAGGTATAGCACGCATAATCCCGCAAAAAGGTTTTATAAAAAAGTTATTGTAAATGGCTCTATGAGTTAAAAACCTAATACTCCTTTGAAGAGAAGATAATACTAAAGGCGGATCCATATAAGAAACATGATTGCAGACTAACAAAGCACCGCCTATTTTAGGCACATATTTTGAATCTACAACTTTTACCTTATATAATGAATGAGTAATAAACCAATTGAAAAACCTTAGCAAGAAAACCGGTAACTTTGTTACAATATAAATAGTGACTCCTATGGAAAATATTCCTAATA
>JAGLSE010000102.1 GCA_023135905.1 Candidatus Omnitrophota bacterium | reverse complement strand
CGCTATCAGCAAAGGCATCCCAAGCCGCTAAAACTGCCATTTTGCAAAATCGATCTGATCTTCGTGATTTATTTAAAACAACTTTATCTTTCAACAAAGCATCATCTATACTAAAAACAGGAATTTCTTCCTTAGTTATTGGTGAATATATTGAAGATTTTGGTGCAATAGGGCCTTGCCGCAAAGCCTCTGAAAAGCTTTTAACTCCCCTTCCAATACTTGAGATTATTCCTATTCCATGAATTTTCATAAATAATTATATTCTTTAACAGAACTTATCGGTTGATTCATTTAATTATTTTTTGCAAATAATTAGAGCTGCATTATTGCCTCCAAAAGCTAATGATGTTGACAATGCATACTGACCATCAACGTTTGTTTTTATCTTTATTGGCGATATCCCTATATATTCATCTTCATTTTTAAATCCGGCATTCTTGGGAATCCATCTTTCCTTCAAAGTTAAGGCTGTAAATATAGCTTCTATCGCCCCAGCTGCTCCCAATGTATGTCCGGTATATCCTTTTGTTGAAAATATTTTTATACCTTTATCAAAAATATCTTTAATTGCTTTTCCTTCGACCTTATCATTATCTATAGTAGAGGTTCCGTGTGCATTAATAAAATTAATATCCTTGTATTCAATCTTTGCCTGGTCAAGAGCTTCATAAATAGCGGCTTTGAGACCTTTCCCCTCTGGATGTGGAGCTGTTAAATGATAAGCATCTGACGCTGACCCATATCCAGAAACAAACAATTTAGGAGCAATATCTCTATTTGAAAAGATCTCTTCCTTCTCAAGAATTAACACTCCAGCCCCTTCTCCAAGATTCAATCCTTTTCTATCCCGATCAAAAGGCATACAAGCTTTATCACTCATAATCCCTAATGAATTAAATCCACACAAAGGGATTTTGTTTAACTCATCAGCACCACCGGCAATGGCTATATCACAAAGATTATTTTTTAACCAGGATAAGGCAATACCTATAGCATCAGCTCCCGAAGAACAGGCATTAACAACTACAATTTTAGGACCCTTCAACTTATATTTTCGAGCAATTACTTCTGCCAAATTACCATTTAAGTAATCATCCACCGGAGCAATATCGGAATCACCTGTTTTTTTAAATTTTTTATAAAACTCTATATTGTTCAGCTGACTAGCAACAGTTGTGCCTATACAAACACCAACTCTGTAACGCCCATCGGTTATATCTCCGTTATAGTTTTTAATAGCTTCCTCAACCGCAGAAAACAACAAACTTAAGGTTCTGTTCTTACACTTTTGCTCATAATTTCTAACTTCAAATACAGGCTTATCCAGAACTGTTTCAAACAAAGTAACTTTACCAATATTCACATTTCCTTGTTCAAAAGTATGTAATGTCTCGGGAATATTTTTTCCGGCAGCTGAAATGCAGCCCATGCTGGATATTGCAATAAAATTATTTTCCATTATTTCATTTTTTTCTTTACTAAGTAAATTTTATAATTATATTTATGGTTTTTGAAATTCAAAGATTAATCTTGTTCCATCATTTCTATTAATTAAAGGAATATTTAGTTTCTCACCACTTTTAATAGACTTAAGAAATATTACACCACTTAAAGAATTACCTGGCTCCACAGAAATATCAGCTATTTCCTTAGACAAGTAATCATTTTTCATATTCTCATTTATTTTACTAACACGAATATGAAGAGGCGGCCAAATGCCACCATATTTCATTTTACTCAGAAAACAACTTCTAGCTGCATTTACAGCATATATATATCGAGAATCAATGTTTTCTTTTCTAAAACCATAAGTCACATTACTTTTATTGTCTATAACCATAAATACCGGGTGAATCCCTTTTTCATCCATATTACAACTAAATGTTTCTTTTGCTTCATCACAATTATAAAACTTTACAGCCACAGAAATATCTTTTAACTTAATAGAATTAGCATAATCTTCAATATAATTACTTGGTAACCTACCAGCGTAGAATGAACCACAACCGGAAATAAGCGACATTAAAGATATAGCTATCAAAAGACTCGTTGTTTTTTGAAACATTTTAAACTCCTTTTTATATTTTTTTTCATTTAACATATTTCTAATCGGCATTGTCTTTAATATTATCAACAACATATTTCGCCAAGGTATCTATCGAATAAAATATTTCTCGTCCTTTATTCATATCCTTAACTTCTAATCCAAAATTCCTTTGGAGCAACACTACTATTTCAACAGCATCCAATGAATCCAGACCTAATCCTTCACCAAAAAGTATCTCATCATCTTTAATGTCTTCAGGTTTAATATCCTCAAGCGACAAATGATCTACTAACAAAACTTTCAATTTTTCTCTCATTTCAGTTAATTTTTTGTTTTCTTCACACATTACTTTTCTCCTTAAGTTTTAATGTTTACTCCATACATCTTCAAAAAGGAAACACTGGTATGGATAACTTTCTACATAATTATTTAAAATATTCGCATATTTCTGCATATATTTTTTCAATTGTTGTTTTTTATTTAATTTATTTTCGTACTTCGGTAGAATAATATTATTAAAATCAACACAATATTCTTTATGTCCCAGTTTAGCTGTTAATAAAACAATAATTGGACATTCTAAAGTTGCTGCTATTAAAAATGGTCCTAATGGCAACCCGGCTTTGTCTCCCATAAAATCAATATCAAGATACGGGAAATTATATTTTCGATCTCCCATAATAGAGACAACATCTCCATTATTTATCTTCTCAATAATTTCAAGAGTACCGCCAAAATCCTCTTCTAGAGATATAATTTTTATTTTTTCTGCTTCAGAATAAATTTTCAAATGTTTTTTTACAGCCGCATTATCTTCCGGCCGCATTAAAAGATAAATATCTTTCTTCAATTCCTGCAAACAAGACAAGGCTACCTGCCAATTTCCCACATGTGATGTTACTAAGATGCATCCCTTTTTATTTTGATTCACAATCTTTTTAAATGAATCAAATCCTTTAATTTGAAAGGTAAATCCTTTATATCCTGAGGCCGCAGCATATCTATCAATTAAGGCTTTCCCTTGATTTATAAAGAGCTGATATACACGCCAATGCTTCTTGAAAAATGTTTCATTTTTAAAACGTCTTTCTGTATACGCCAATGCCCCTTTAACAGCTGTCTTATCAAATAATAAATAATGGATGCTAACTAAATACAATAAACTATACGCACCTTTTAATCCGAACAACTTTGTAAAAACTATGAAGATCTGTAAGCCTAATTCATTGCCTCTTTTTTTTACTTTAATCTTTTTAGGCACTAGCAACTTCCTTATTTCCTCTGTCCTGCAATAACTTTGAAATTATATAAACAACAATTCCCACAACTATTGACAATATCGGAGCAATAATTAAAGAACCTAACAGCCACTCCCACAGGCGTGTAGAGAATTGACCAAAAATAGTATGAAAAGAAACTTCGGTCAGCCACCGACCATGTCTCATATAATATCCAAGTTCAATGCAAGCTACCGGTACAAAAGGGGGTATACATAAGTTTTGTATAGATATAGCCATAACCTTATTTAAATTCAGCCGCATTGTCACATAAATGATAACTATGGTATGAATAGAAATAAGCGGTAATACAGCAAGAAAAATACCTACTGCTGCCGAGGCAGCTAAACCAATAGGAGTTGCATTCTCCTTAAGTAAAAATTTCAAAACCTTAAAAGGATTTTTAAATAATTTTTTGTAAATTACATTTTCTTTTCTTAGAATCAATTTTTTATTTGGAAACGGTAATAACTTTCTCAAAACAAGCTTTGTATGCATTCTCGAAATCCGCAAATTATCCCAAAATCCTTTAAAATGCGAAATCCGCTCTCCTTCTTTAGCATAATGCACACCAATTTCCACAGTCTTGATCCTTAAACCGGCCCATGCTGCTTTTGCAATGACTTCGGTCTCAAAATCGTAATGACGACCTTTCAGATTCAATTGCACAACATAATTAACCGGATATGCGCGATATCCGCTTTGACAATCATTAATTGATAAGCCTGTTTCGACCTTAAACCAAAAGTTCGATAAATTTCTTCCGAATTTACTTTTTGCGGGAATATTCTTTACAGAAAAATCTCTGGATCCAATTACAATAAGATCGTGTTGACCTTTAATTTTAGAAATCATTTTAACTATATCCTCTGGATAATGCTGTCCATCGGCATCGATTGTAATCGCATATTTTCCGTTTTGTTTTTGAACATATTTTAAACCGGTCATCAAAGCTGAACCTTTACCTTGATTAGTCGCATGCTTAATAACAACGACTTGTTTATCTGACAAAACATGAGTCACATTAATATCTGTACTACCATCGTCAACAACTACAATATTATCGACTTGTTTTTTGCATCCCAAAACGACATTTTTTAAGGTTTTCCCATTGTTATAAACAGGGATAATACACCAAATGTCTTCTTTTTTAAAATCACTTTTTGTCATAACTTTTATGCCTTTTTCGTTTTTCTTTTCCTTTCAGCAACATATCCCATAAACAGCCTGAATAGCCCATCTTATGAAGAAATTGTAAACTGCTATCCAATGAATCAGGAGGAAAAATGCAATTTCTCATTCCTTTAAACCCTTTTGTTAATGTTTCTTCCATCCATTCTTTATCAACTAAAGGGTCTATATAATAAACAGCTTCTAAAAGATCTGTGTTCTTTTCAATAACCCCATCGTTCTCTGCAATCTTTAATAATGGTGTATTTGGTAAAATTCGTATCCCCATAAATATAAATGAAACTGAATTTTTTAGTCTTTTAATATTTTCTATACCTTCCAAAACTGTTTCTTTTGTTTCTCCGGGACATCCAAACATATAATAATGCGCAACTGCAACCCCATGTTTTACAAATATATCATTGGATTCAATAATATCTTTAAATAAAAACGATTTACCTAATCTTTTTAATGTCGTATCCGTAGGCGCATCTGATCCTAACTCTGCGGCTCGTAACCCCGTATCTTTCATCAACTCTACAACTTCATCTGTTAATCCTTTGGGGGTAAAGAAGGCTGTCCATGGAACACTTATATTCCGGATTTTCATTTCCTGTAAAACTTTTAAGTATTCCCCTTGAGAATCATTAAAAACAGAATCTGTAAAAAAAATGAGTTTTGCTCCATAATGTTCGTTCAATATTTGAATATCATCAACAACGGCTTTTGGATCTCTGGCCCTGATATTTAATCCTTCCAACATAGGATAAGAACAATAAACACATTTAAAAGGGCAACCTCTTTTTGTCTGAATAGCTGCAACATTACCACTTTGTAAATAAAATTTCATTAATTCGGAATCATATAGTGCACTAGGGATTTTTAATCCGTTTATCGGAGTTTTACTGTACAGGCATTTTTCATTCGGGAAAATACTTTTTTCAGCATTTTTCGTGAATTCAACCATCAATTCTTCACCTTCGCCCACTATTCCATAATCTGCCCCTGATTTATTAAGAATAATATCCGGCATAATAGAAAAAGCGGAACCGCCTAATATCACAATAGCTTTTGAATTTTCCTTAATCATCTTAACAATATCTATAACAGCCCCGATATACCGTTGTTCGTTCATCAAATTCACATTATCTATGTTACGAATAGAAATCCCCACAATATCCGGTTTAATTTTTTTCAATTCTTCATTAAGGATATCCAGAGACTTTTCGCTTTTTAGATAATCTCTTTGTTCAACGTCGACTCCGGAATTTTTTAAAGCAGATGCAACCATACTCATACCCAGAGGATAAATCGTATACGGTGTATTTGCTATATTTGAAGATATCAATAAAACTTTCATGTTTATTTTACCATCCTCCTACTTTTAATTTTTTTTTCTTAAAAGTCCCATCGGCTTTTTCTTTTTTTATAACATCCATGAATAATTTTGCCATTTTAATTTCTTGGCAACAATCACTATAAAAAGTTTTCCAGGCATAGTGATACATCTTCTGTAAAGAGTCTACTGACATTAGTTTTGGTTGAAATAGAACTTCACCACAGGTGTATTTAATCCAATCATTATTCAAAATCCTTCCTTGATCTTCCATTTTTTTTCTAAAAGGAGTATGAGGGAAAGGTGTCAAAATAGTGAATTCAGCCAAATCCAACTCAATTTCCATGAGAAAATCAACCAAACGTTTTATATAATCTTCATCATGATGATCTAGACCAAGAAGGATTGTTCCTTCAACGCCAATACCTCTATCTTTTAACCTTTTAACCTTGTTACGCATATGATCCGAAGTATCCACAATTGCTTGATACACATACCAACATCCGGCTTTAGCTGCTAAATCAAGTATTTCGTCATCATCCTTAATAGGATGAGAAATCCACTTCTTTTTTAAAGGCGCAATTTCACGAAATAATTCTTTTTCCCACTCATCATCCTGAGCTAGAGAATTATCGACAATGAATAATCGATTATTATCGATGCTTTCCAGCTCTTTAATTACTTTTTCCATCGGTCTAGGTCGAAAACACTTTCCTCCAAGAAATCTTGCACAACAGGGAAAACAATTAAATTTGCAGCCTCTTGATAAGTGCACAAGATCAACCATTTGTACACCTCTAAAATTATATAATTCATGGTTAAGAATATCCCGTCTTGCTGTATCAACCAAGTTTATATTTGGCAATTTATTTTGATAATTATAAACTTGTTTTAATTTTCCATTTTTAAAATCTTCTAAAAGATTTCCAATTAATCCTTCGGCTTCACCTAAAAATACAGCATCCGCATGCGGAATAGTTTCTTCATGATGAAGCATTGTTGCGATTCCCCCAAAAACAACTTTTTTTCCCATTGCTCTAAAGTTATCAGCAATTTCCCAAGCTCTTGGCATTTGACAGGTTAGCATTACAGACATGGCTATCAAATCAGCTGTTTCATTAAAATCAATTTCTTTAACATTTTCATCAATTAATTTGATCTCAATTTCAGGTTCAAGGGCTGCTGCAAAGCAAACTGGTCCATGAGGAGGTAAATTAAAGGTTGTTTGTTCTTTAAGTTTTGGCCATTTAGGGTAAATAATCAATATTTTCATTTTTATCCTTTTTGCGAGATATTGTTTATAATTTCAGATAATCCGGGTGTATTTTTAAGCGACTTTTGTATTTTTTCCAATGATATATTTCCATTTTCTGATGAGATATTCTTTTTTCTCAAATAAAAACAGATAGCTTCATCTTCACTGGAATTGACTAACAAAAGATCGGTTGTTTCTTTTCTTTCTATCATCATTCGTCCTTGCTCAAGAAGTTGATTTGTTTGATCTTTTTTAAATGTAAAATACGCGACAGGTCCTTGACATCCAAAATTAATGGCTGCTTCAGCAATCGGGGTTGAAGGTAACGTATAAATGAACAAATTACCTCGAGAAAGCTTTCTCCCACAATCAACATAATCTTTGAAATATTTTATATTTGAGTTTAAACAATCTTCTTCATTTGTACTTAAAATTCCTACACTTTGCATATTATCTTTCAAATAGCTGATATCTGCATCATACAAAGTTAGAGAAATCACCAAACATGTATTTTTTGAAACATGGTCAAATCTTCCGAAATTTTTAATGTTGTTTTGTATAATTCCTTTTTCTTTGAATTGAGAATAAAGGTCTCTTCTGTTTTCATATGTACCGGAAATTTTTTTACACGCGGTTCCTAACTTATTATTTGTTATCCAACTTATTCCTGCAACAAAAATCATACTATTTTCTTTACGCTCCTATTATCAACGCGGAATTGATACCGCCAAAACCAGAATTCGTTGATAAGACAATATCATTCAACAATTCTATTTTTTCTTTTTTAATCCATCCTTGAGCTTGTTCTTCAATTTCTTCAACACCTACAGTCGGAGGAAGTACATTGTTTTTTATTGTTTCCAAGGCAATAAGCAGATCCATAATTCCTGCAGCACCCATAGTATGGCCAATCCCGCCTTTAATAGAATATGCGGGGCAAATTTTCTTTCTAAACATTTTTTTAAAAGCTTTGAGTTCCATTGCATCATTATAAACTGTTCCTGTACCATGGGCACATATACTTTTAATATCTTCTTTTGTAATTCCTCCAATATCCAATGCTCTTTCAATGGAAAGATACAAACCTTCTCCATCTATTGATGGTCCTGTCATGTGGTTGGCATCACAAGACATACCCCAGCCAATAATTTTAGCTGAAATATTTCTATTTTCTTTTTCTGCTCTTTCTCGACTCATTAAAAGCGTATATGCAGCTGCTTCTCCAATATTAATACCTTCTCTTTTTTTATCAAAAGGTCTTGCACTCTGCTTATCTAAAGCCATTAGAGATGAAAACCCGGACATTATAAACTCACTTACACAATCGCAAGCAACAATTAAAATGCAATCTTTTTCACCTGATCTTATTATTGAAGCAGCTCTTGCAATAGCGATACTAGATGACGCGCATGCAGCTGAAACTACCATACCTTTTCCTTTTATTTCAAACAAAGCACTTGTTTTTTCTAACAACTGCCCCAAACAACTTTGTTTAGTATTTATATTACCTGTTAATACTTCCTCTTCCAGAAAATTGATTTCACCATTTAAAGATGCCAGCATTAGATCAGCATCTTCCGGAATTACTTGATTAACACTCTTTTTGAGTTTCTCGAGCATTTGACATACAATTGATTTTCTATTCCTAAAAATAAGATCTTTAATTGTAGCTGCTTTACTGGACGTAAAATTACTAGTATCAAATCTTTCAATATTTGTTATTGAAGTTTTATTATTTAGCAAACCTTGCCAGCAAATATTTATATCTTTTCCATAAGGAGTTATTGCCTGATAATCGACTATTACCGGTTCAGTTTTCAACATGTATATTCACCGTTTATCCATTTTTTACGACATTTTTCCAATAATGGCGGTGTAACTATCAACGGTTCTTGAGATTTTGCGTCTATGAAAAGCTGCACAGTGTATCCTGTCGCGGCTACTTTAGCATTTTCCTTAATAACGATATATTCTATATTGATCCTTGCTCCTTCATTCCAAATCAACCTTGCTTCAATCATACATAATTCGTCAAGAGTTAACGGTAAATGATAATCAACGTGCATTTGAACAATCGGCGCACGTAACCCGGCTTCATAAAATTCTTTATAAGATAAACCATATTGTCTTCCTATCTTAGCAAATCCTTCTTCAAAATATTTAGCATATCGACCATGCCACACAATACCCATGACATCTACGTCACTAAAGCTAACTCTTTTTTCAATGCGCACCGTCAAAGGAACGGGACTTTTTGTCATCATTTTAAAATATTTTCCTAATTTTCTTCTCATCGTACTACCTCTTTATGATTAAAACTTTAATTTTAATTCAGACACCTTTTCTTTTCCCTTTGTTATCTTGATTTTAATCAAAAGGTTTTCTGAGCTTTCATTATCAAGGCAATTGAATATTAATTCCTCATTGCACATAACCGGCATAAAAAACTTTGCTGAATTAATATCTTTAAGCTCTAGATATTCATTTCCCTTCCATTTCTTTATAATTTCTATAGCAGCAAGTATTTTGCAAACTCCCGGTAAAACCGGATTGTTTTCAAAATGCCCCTTAAACCCCAAAAAATCTTCGTTAAAAATAAACCGTGCGGTTGCCATACGCGTATCGATAATATTTATACTCTGCATACATCTGTTTATATCATTTATCAAATCGTGTTTCATAATACCTCTTTTACGTTAATTATCAATTTGTACTTATGCAAATGGTTCCAAAAAATAATCCCTTTAGGATAAAGTTTTCCATCCTTTATAAAATGCTCATAATATCTCACAGACCAATTTTTTTTTTTCTTTTCATAATGAATCTTTTCTACTAAATAGTTCTTTTTCCCGGCAAATATATATTTTGTAACATTATCCTCATTTTTTTTATTGACAATTATCTGATTTTTTGTTTTTCTGATATTCTCATAGATTAATGGAACTTTATCAAGATAAATCCTACCAATATCATCAACCAGAACCTTTGAGATGTCTCCTTTTTTAGAAATCTCGTCAATAACGTTGTTTATTATCAATTTTTTATTTTTCGCGGATATTTCTACCAACTTAATACCAACAGAATTCATGGCCACAAGATCAAATGCCTTTTCATTCACATCAACTGATAAATATCCTAAAGAAAGAAACTTTTTGGTCCGGTATTGAAAAATAACCGTATTAATCATTTTAAATTTGTCCGGTGACAATTCTTTATGTTTAGCCAAAACTCTTTCTGAATTAATACCTTTGACCAAAAAATAATTTGTTTTTTGAAACGGCACAAAACTACACCCGAAAAGAACACTTGTTAAGATCAAACCAACAACAAAAATAAGTTTATTCATAAAAAACCTTTATTGAACAATCCATAATCGATAACATGATGGAATAACAAATGCTGCTACAATATACCCTGAAAATATTCCTATTGCCATTGTAATGCCAACATAAAATAATACAGGGTGTGTTGCTAAAAGCAAAACACCTCCCCCGGCAATTGTGGTAACAGCCGATAGAGTAACAGCTGACAATGTACCTGCTCCTAAATCATTCATACAATCATAAACTATGAATACCCCATAATCAATACACAAACCAACAACAACCAATGTTGCTATAATCGCTGGCGCATTTATTGAAAAACCCAATAGAGAAAAACTTCCTAAAATCATAAAAATACTCGTTATAACCGGCAATAATGCCAAAATAGTTAATCGAATATTTCGCAAAAGTGTAATTGCAAGAAAAACTATTAAACATCCGGCTATCCACGCTAATTTTTTAACCTCTTTGTAAACCGACACAGATATAGAGTTTGCCATATTATTTCTTGAAATAATGAACGTGTTTTGAACCTTTTCACTTATTTCTCGTGCTTTATCAACTAAAATTTTTTTATCCGCGAAATAAGTGATTGCATAATAGCCGGATCCAGTGTTCTGTAAAAACCGCTGCTTTAAACTTGCTATTAATTTTGGATCTTTGTTATTTTCTTCTTCTTCTTCTTCTTCATAACTTGTATAAAGCGTTTCAAAAAATGGTTTAAACGCTTCTTTTGAATAACCAAAGACTGCTCCTTGTTCTTGAAGAAGAGTTTCTAGTTTTTCTTCATTATGATTTTTCCAATAAGACGCCCATCTAAACAAATTTTTTCTTCTAGTTTCAATAGAAGGATAGATTCCAGCAATATTCGCGAATGACTCTTCTCCAAAACTTTCTTCCATTAGCTTATTTGCATTTTCATTGATCTTTAGAACTTTCTCGAGCTCATTTCCACTAGAAACGAACATGGCAAATTCATTTTCCGTTCCCCAAGTTTTATGGAATCGTTCTTCTGCTGAAAAAATTTCATCGGAACTTCCATCATAATCACGAATATTATTGTTGAAACCAAGCCCTTTTGAAAAAAATATAAAAACTCCAATAACCACAACCCATAACAAAGCAATTGCACGATCACCTTTAATCCTTATCTTTGTCTTGTTATTCAGCTTCTTTATATTTAATTTCTCACTTTTTTTATAGAACAACTTTGGCAAAAGAACCAAATATAAAAAAATACTTATAATTATACTTAAATTCGTAAGTACGGCAAATTGCTTATATCCATTAATACTTGAGAAAAAAAATGAGGCAAATACACCCATTGTTGTAAAAACACCTACTAAAATAGGTTTTGTGATTTCTTTAACCTTGCTTATACCCCCGGCTTTCATTGCCAAATAAATATGAATACCATAATCAACTGTTATTCCGGCTATGACCGCAGCTAAACCAACCACAAAAGATGATAGTGTCCCAATCATATACGAAGTTAAATTCATTGCGATTACTATAGCCATAACAGGAACAATAAATACCAAGAAAGCTCTGAAACTTTTAAGAACAAATATCAATAAAGGTAATAATATCAGAGTCATCGCAATAACCGTTTTGGTTATATCTTTTTTTATAATATCTTCATTGCTTAATGTATGAAGATGTCCACCGATAATGTCCACATCAATATAATTAGGCAGTAACAAAATTTGCTGTTTGATATAGGTAACAAGTTTTCTTGATTCAGTACTATCTGTTACAAATACAGGTGTATTTAAAATTAACATGACATGCTTTTCATCCATGCTTACAAAATGGCCGTTTTTAAATTGCACTCTATAACCTATTGAATCAACTAAAGCCTTTAGTTTCTGCAGATATTGCGTTTTAATGTTCAATGGATCATTTTGTATAAAATCGCTAACAAACATACTATTGATAGACAGCATTTTGTTATATCCTTCTTTCAATTTACTTTTTACATTCTTCACGTTGATTTCTTTATCAATCTCTAACAATTCATCTTCTGTTATAATCTGGGGAACATATTCTAAGAAGTCCTTAATATCTTCCAAAATATTATTCTCTTCAACCCCTGATTCAACATTCTCAATTAAAGGTGACTTCAGTGAATTCTTTAGTTGTTCTGCTGTATCAAGTAGATCATCCACTGTTTTGTCATCCGTATTTAAGCTTAAAGATAAGATGATTTTATCCGAAAAGTTCGATTCCCTCAAAAAATTTAAAGATTTAGAAAATTCTTCGTTTTGAGGAAGCATAAGCTCAACATTATTATTAAAAGGAATTGTGAATAATTTAAAAATTGAAAAAATCAAAATCAACCCAACCAAGATGATAATGGTTTTCCAATACTTATTTAGTATTTCAAAAAATTTGGCAAACAATTTATTTGTCACGAGGATTAACCTCCCAAACTATAGGATCTAAAACTATATTAATTTGTGTCTCAAAAAAAATAAAACTAGTTGAATCCCCATTTCGTTCATTTATAGTAATTGATTCTATATATTTTTCATCTTCCTGAAAAACTATATTGATATTTTTAATCAGTTTATATGCCATGGTTCCATCTTTAGGAAAGAATTTTAATTCCATAAACTCAGATTTCTTAAATTCAACTATATATTCATCGACCAACGACAAATAGGCTCCGGAAATCCAACGTTTCATTTGGTCCATAACAATATTAAACGTTGGGTTGGAAGATAAATTTATTTTCTGGACTTGATTGGTATCTTCATCCCATTGCACAACATTATTGCTTTTTAAAATTATCCTTTGTTCTAAAGGTGTATTGATATGCCAAGCAAACGAAGATGGTTTTTGCAAATATAAAAAACCCGTAATCTCTATTTTCTGGTTAAATAAAGCTAAGTTCTTTTCCTGAATAAACTGCGTCGCGAGAGTATTTATATCGGACATTTTGTCTTCTATTAATTTTAGATTATTTATCAAATCAGAATTGTTATCTAGGCAAATTCCATTCATAACAAATGAAAACATAAATAAGCTAATTAAAACTAATATTCGAATTTTGAGTAAACTCATTGAATTAAGGTTAACCTCCCTTCTTTTACATTTTCATTATGCCAAATTTTAACTTCACCTTTTGCTAAAATTTTATTATCTTTTGAAACAGTCCCTTCCACTATAGCAAAATCTCCATATCTCGCTTTTTTCTCTATATTAATTAAAAGAGTATCACCTACACTAGCTTTACCAAAAATTTTCAGGTTTTTTGCGCCTAATAAAAACCCTTCTATTTCGAAATTAGGATTACCTATATTCTTAAAACAATTGTGAGCTGCTATGGTTTGAGCTATCATTTCTAAATAAACAGCACTATTTAGATTCCCATTTTTGTCAACGAACATCATGTTTTCTGAAATACACACCAAAGCTTCTGCTCTTCGATCATAAACATTTAGCAATTTATCAATAACTCTCATTGGACTTTTTTGAGGAATTATATGTTCGACACTAATAGGAAGCTTTATTATTTCTGATTGTTTATCATGATTTTTCCAGCAAAGGGGATCTGATGCCAAATAATCACCGGTTAATTGATACGCAGACCCTCTACAACCATAACAATTATCTAAATTGCTACAAGACCGACAAGGACCTTTAATCAACTCTTTATAATTTTTCAAATCTTCAATCACTTCACTAGTATCTAATATTTCCTTTAATTTTTTCTTTTTTATATTTCCTATGGGAATTGTTACACCTACACAGGGCATAACATCTCCACTTGCATTAACAAAACAAGAATAAAAATGCCTAAAACACTTATTACCAACAAGCGGTGGCTGAACGTTCCAAGTATTTCCATATTTTTCTTTGTCGATTTTTGAAATTTCATTAAACAATTTTTCTAATTCCAGAGAATCAACTTCCAACCATTTATGATTTTTGAATTCTCCCTGAGGAGTCATCATCTCAAAATAAGGGAGTATATTCCTATCTCTTAGCCATACCCACATATCAACAAGTTCTCCTATGTTTTGTTGACAAATAATCGTACTTACAGCCATATGTTTATTTTTTGCGGGATATCCCGCTTTTTGAATATTTTCAATAGCTTCTTTTATCTTGATATGTGACCCTTGAATCCCGGTAAGTGTATCTTGTATTTCTTTTTTAAATGAATTCATTTTTAAAACAACATTCACACCCAAGTCAAATAATGTGTTAGCTACAACTTCATTAATCTGTGAACCATTTGTAAACATTTCTATCTCTAAACCCAGCTCATGAATAAAAGACAAAACTTCAAGTATGTGCGGATAAACCAATGGTTCTCCTCCAAGAACAACAATCTTTCTTGCTCCCAAATCTTTTGCTTGGATTATAACATCTTCAATTTGGTTTAGCTCAAGTTCTTTATCCCAAAAGGTATTATCTTTGGCATAACAATAAGGGCATTTGAAATCACATTTTGTGCTAAATTCAATTTCCATAGACAGCAATTTACCTGTTTCTTTTGCAATTTTAATCTCTTCATCCGTAAAATCAATATTGAAAAATCGTTTACTGCATTCAGCCATTATTTTCTCCTATCAAAAAACCGTATAGGTTTTCTAATTTCTTGGGTATAAATAATTTTTTTTATAACAGCTTTTTTTTCTAAAATCACATTTGGTTTAACTCTTAAACGTGACTGTAACCGGTCTTGTAACAATTGTAAATCAAAATCCTGCTCATTTACAGCAATATGAATTATTAAATTATCAGAAAGATCAATGTCGTTAGTCACTTCAATGTAATATTCCTGAACAAAATTAAGACTATCTAAGGCGTTATAAACTGCTTGCGGATACAAAGTTGTTCCTTTTATTTTCATCATTTGGTTTTTTCTTCCAACTATCGGTCCTAACCGCATTGAATTTCTGCCACATTTACAAGGTTCATTCATTAGGAAACTAATATCATCAGTTTTGTAACGTACAAGCGGCATTCCCTCTATACCTAAAGGTGTAACCACAATTTCACCTATTCCCCTATCTTTTATCACATTCCCTTGTTCATCAATAATTTCAATAATAGCTAAATCCGGATGTAAATGTCCGCCGCACTGTGCTTCACATTCGCAGAATGTTGTAATTGTTTCTGAGGAGGCATACGTTGAATATACTTTTGCATTCCAAATCTTTTCCAGCTCAATTCCCAAATCCAAAAGCTCAACTTTTTCATTGCGCAAAGGTTCGCCTATGCAAACCATCTTTGTAACCGATGAACTTGCCGGATCTTTATTTTCTTTTTGCATGTATATACCTAATTTTTTCAAAAACGATGGTACTCCCACAATTACAGTTGTCTTCATATTTTGAATTATTTCTGAGTGACTATCCAAGCTTCCATGTCCATTGCGAATAGCCGCTGCGCCTAAACTAGTTATTCCCAGAAAATAAGCTAAACCTGCAATAAAACATCTATCCATGGTGCATGTCAAGAGAACAATGTCGTCTTTGGTTAAACCGCATCCAATAAATGATTTTTCTTCATTATAGGCAAGACGTTTCAAATCATGTTCAGTATACATTATTTTAATCGGCTGCCCCGTTGTCCCGGAGGAAAGAACTATGTCAACAATCTGGGATGAATCGACTGCGCAAAAACCATTATTATTTTCTTCAATGAATGATTTTTCCGTTAAAGGAATATTTTTGAAATTTTTAAGATTTATTTTTGAAATATCCTCTATCCTATTACCCAAATATTTTTTATAAAAAGAAGAATTATTCAAACAATACATAAGATGTTCCTGTAGTAATTGTGTTTGAACCTGTTTAATTGTTTCTTTATTCTCAAAAGCGAGATTCCTGTATTTTGAAAGATTTCTCATATACCACAATCCATTTGCTCTAACTCCTTCTTAATAATATCTCTCACTCTGTTTTTTAGAATGAATGGCGAACAATCTTTGTAATCTTCCCATCTTAAAGCCGGAAGCCTCCTCAATTTAATTATACCTGGTTGAAGAATACCTGTTCCCTTTGCCGGTATTTTTTCATTTCCTGATATACATAGAGGCACAATCGAACATTTATTTTTAATCGCCACTCTAAAAATAGAACTATAAAATTGTTTCATTTCTTTTCCATTTGATCGCGTTCCTTCCGGAAAAGAAATAATATTGACTTTTTCTTCTATTAATTTAGTAGTTTTTTGTAAGAAGTTTTCAAAAGGCATTTCTTTTACACTTAAATATCCTGCCATTTTGGCACCCCAGCCTATTAATGGAATCTTAAATGGCCAAATATTAACAATTTGTATGCATTCTTCATACGGTAAACATGCCATTAAAAAGGGGTCTGAAGCTGCCCGATGATTACAAATAATGATAAATGGTCCTTTTTCCTTTCTGTTAGATAAATCATCATATTTTACTTGAACAAATGGAAATGGAAGAAAATAAATAACAATTTTACCATACCAACTAATAGCTTTACGCCATCTTCTTAATACTACACGTTTTGAAAAAACCAAAGAACTTAATAAACCCAATAATGCCATCAAAGGAATAGATGTAATCGAAAATACAAAAAACATTACATAAAAAACTAAATTTAGAATTAGTATCTTGATTTTTTCCAAAATGAACTCACTTATTCCTTAGCAGAAAAATTACCTTCTTTGTAAAGAGATTCAATGAAATTGTAAATATCGCCTAATTTTCTTATCTCTCTTACCCTATTATCATCCCTTATTTTTACCCCAAACTTCTTTTGAAGGGCAACCACCAAATCAACAATATCAAGACTATCCAATCCTAAATCTTCGAATATACCTTTGTCAGAGGACAATTCTCCGGAATCAATTTCAAACGATTCCTCAAAAACTTGATTAACTTTTTTTTCTATTTCTTTTCTATCCATACGTAAGTTCTCCTTTTTTAAGATATTTTTTTGCAAATTAATGACGCGTTTATTCCACCAAAAGCAAAACAATTTTTTAGTATGCAATTAATTTCTTTATTTTGGATTTTCATAATATGATTGATACCTTGGCAATCTTCGGCAATCTCAGATAAATTCTTTGTAGGATAAATTATATTCTTTTTCATCATTTTAAGAGCTGCAATCAATTCTATAGATCCAGAAGCGCCCAAAGTATGACCTATATATCCTTTTAAACTACTTATTGGTATTTTATCTCCAAATATCTCCTTTAACGCTTGAGTTTCCTCTTTATCACCATGAACTGTGGCTGTTGCGTGGGCATTAATATAATCAATATCATTTGGCTGCATATTTGCACTTAGAAGCGTCTCTCTCATACAAGAAATCATGGCTTTTTTACTGGATTGACTTACATGTTCTCCGCTTCCACAAGTATGATAACCAACTATTTCCGCATATATTTTTGCATTTCTTTTTTTTGCATGTTCATAATCTTCTAATACAAGGATTCCGCTTCCTTCACCACAAACCAATCCATCTCTATTTTTATCAAAAGGTCTTGGTGTACATTCCGGTGTATCATTAAAATGAGTAGACGTTGCATAAAGGATATCGAAAGAGCCTGTAACAATTGCATGCAACTCCTCGGCTCCTCCACATAAAATAACATCTTGCTTTCCGGTTTGAATTAGAGCATAGGCTGTTCCTATAGCTTGTAACGCGGATGCACAAGCTGCAGATGTAGCCATAACATACCCTTTGATTCCAAAATATTGAGAAACATTCATTGCAGCAGTATGTGAAACACATTTAAAAAAATTCATAGAAGACAATTTAGAAAGATCTTTTTCAGGAAGCATAAGTTCAAAAGTATTATTCATTGCTTCAGCTCCACCCATTGTAGATCCAATAACACATCCCGTACGTGCGGAAATAATAGTGCTTTCGTCTAAACCTGAATCCCTAACGGCTTCTTCTGATGCCTGCACAGCAAATATCCCCATTCGTCCCATAGAACGCCTTTTCTTTCTAGGTATATTTTTTTCATTTTTTATTTCCGCGGGAGCCGCAACTAATGAATTTAGACCAATATATTCTTTCCAACTTTCTATTTTCTGAATAGCACTTTTATTAAGCTCAAGCCCATGAGTATATTCATCAACGTTAGATCCTAATGGACAAACAGTACCTATACCTGTGACAACAACTCTTCTCATCGATTCAACCTTGTTTTAATAAAAGCATCATATTTATCTCTACCAACAATACTCCTTCCAATTATAAAAGAAGACATCATTGCTCCGACGACGCCAGGCAAAATAGAACTTTGGCCACAAGCATAAATATTTCTTAAAGGAAGTTTTCCGAATAAATTAAACTGTTCCATTTTCTGTTTAATGCCGTAGGCTGAACACTCATAGGAATTTAAATAATCTCTATAGGTAAGAATAGAAGCTGAACCCATCATTTTAAATGTATTTTTATAGGAAGGTTCATATTTAAAAAGTCTTTCTTTTATATTTTCTATTCGTTTTTTCTTATATTCATAATAAGCTTTTGGACGATGACCAGTAGTAGAATTTTTCCACTCTTCTACGTGTTCAGAAAAAGAAGGTTCCATAAGATTTAACACTTTATATGTTTTTCCATTAACAGTTTCATATCCTGCCATAATGACAAGAGCAGAAGACTCAGTATTCCCGGGATCAAGTAATACATTTAAATCATTTGTAGGAAAAATAGAAACAATGCTTGGTATAAAATCGGCATCCTTTGATTCAACAATACCGTATAAAGTAAAAAACCCAGCTGCTGGCTCAAAAGATTCCACACGACTTAAAAAAGCTTTACTTAAATGTTCTTTAGGCAAAACATCAACAATAGCTTTTGGATGTATAGTAAAAATACATTGATCACAAGATAGTTCTTCACCTGTACTTAAAACAAATCTTTTAACAATACTATCTTCAACATCTAAACATTTCTTAACAAAACAACCAGTCTTAATTTCAATTTCTAGTTTTTCAAATCTATCCTTAAAAGCGCTAATAAAAGAATCTCCACCCTTTTTTATTCTTACAACACTATCATACATACCATAGGCAACTCTAAAATGGTTAGCCGCGGAAACCTCAGAAGGTTTCACCCCATAACACATACAGAATGTTGAAAGAATGCCTTTTATATTCCCATCAATAAATAAATCATCCAGAACTTGCTGCAAACTTATATAATCTTCATCTATAGATTTTGGTGTTTGAGAAATTTTTATTAAATCTAAAGATATCGTATCTTCGTATATTTTCTTTGCTAAATTAAAGAACTTATCAATACCTTCTGTTTCCGCGGGAAAATATTTTTTAAGTTTTTTAATAAAATTAACAACTCCATTAGGCTGAAAATATTTGGAATTATTATTTTCGCAAACATATACCTGACCATTATCGTCCGACAAAATAACTGGTTCAATCTTATCAAGGATACCAAGTATTATGAGCATATCTTTTAATATGCCATTTTTTAAAAATGCACCGGTAAAATGAAAACCTGTATCAAAAGGAACGCCTTTCTTTACAAATCTAACCATACTCCCACCAATAACATGGGATTTTTCAACTATTAAGACTTTTTGGCCATTAGATGCGAGAAGACTTGCCAGAGTTAAGCCACTTATCCCGCTACCCACAACTATACTATCGTAATGTTTCATTTTTAATTATTTTCGCCTTAACTGGTTTTATATTGCGAGTCCACCATTTACACCTATCACTTGCCCATGAATATACATATTTTCTTCGCTACATAAAAAACCTACAACAGATGCCACATCTTGAGCGGTACCTACTCTATTTAAAGGTATTAAAGGAAGAACTTTAGCTTGTGGTATATCTTTAGTCATATCAGTCTCAATAAAACCCGGAGACACAACATTAACTAAAATATTTTTCTTTCCAATTTCGCGAGCTAATGCTTTGCATGCTCCAATAAGTCCAGCTTTAGATGCTGAATAATTAACCTGACCGGCATGACCGACCTCTCCGGCAGTTGAAGAAATAGCAATTATTCGTCCCCTTTTTTCTCTAAGCATGGGGAAAAGAATAGAATTCATAACATTGTAAAATCCATTTAAATTAGTTGAGATAACATCGGTCCATTCTTTTTCAGTAGTCCACATTAAAAGGTTATCTCTTGTAATTCCTGAATTAAAAACAACTGCATATGGTGGCGTTTCATCTGACTTTTGAGATAAAGCTTTTTTAGTATCAGTATGATTAGAAACGTCAAAGGCGAATAACTCACAGTTCCTTCCCATCTTCTCAACTTCTTCTTTTGTAGCATTAGCAGCATTATTATTATTCCGGTAAGTTAACCAGATATCAAAACCTAAACTTGCTAATTTAAGCACAATTTCTTTTCCTATACCTCTGCTTCCACCTACAATTAATGCAATTCTATTTTTACTCATTTTTTTCTCCATATATTTATCAATATTTCCACGTTACGCCTGCAAGAAACATATTCATATTTATTCCATCATTCGGCAATTTTCTATTTGCATTAGACAAATGTCTATACCTATATTCAAAATCAAACGAAACATCTTCTTTCCAATCATAAGATACCCCTCCACCGATTTGAGGAATAAAATTGTACTGTGTTGATTGCTCATTAGTATGTTGTGTCATAAAAATAATACCTCCACCGGAAAAAAAATACGGATTTATTCGATCCGTGACTGGATAGGCATACTTGACAAGAAGATCAAATCCCACCTCAATATTGCTATTAGGACTAGTAACTGTATTAAAAAAAAGTTCTACCAAAAATTCTGTCTCGCCTTTAACCGTCAGACTAGGATTATTAAAAATATTATCTGCAATATATTCAACAATATCTGCTGCTCCAACCTCAAGTTTATCCACATCGAAAGCAAAACGAAATATTGATGGAACAATCATGTAATCATCTTTTTCGTTAAGATCTCCTTCAGAAAATCCAGTAAAATAAGAAAAGCTCTTATAATACGAATCATTTTTTTTAAACTCATCAGTCGATTGAGAATTAGCCTTAAAACTTACGACCATAAATAATAATATAAATATTGGTATTATTTTATACATATAAGCATAACATACTCTATTATTCGAAATTTAATATTGAGCAAGCTAAAATTATACAGAAAAATTCATTTTAAGTCAACTCGAATAGAATTACATTGATTCCTAATATTTATAATATCAATGTGGAAAGAATACAGACCTCACATTGTCATCCCGGCGAATGTCGAGAGACTTTGCTGTTTGGCAGATCGGGATCCGAAAGAATTAATGTTTACTCTATGTTTAGGAAAGAGATTCCTACCTGCTTATAGGTATTGTTCAAATTGGTCTTAAATAAAATAGAATTATCTATATCGTTGGTTTAAAATAGGATAAATTGAGGATCAAATATGCTATACTCGGAATGATATGTTGTTTAAAATCAACATACTTTTGATTTGATTGGTTTTTGTTGTTTCCCGGCTTCTATCCAAAGTTTATTTTCTATTTCTTTTTTAAAAAAAGGACACATGTATTCAAAAAAAACTTTTTCATCTTCCTTGAATACTTTAGGAAAAACACGACATGTTGAAGAACATATTGACATCAGGGCACACTCAGAGCAAGAGTCAAACCATGGCCACTGTTGTTTACGAAATAGACTAAGAACTTGGGATTTATCAATGATCTCAATCAAAGACTGTTTTTTAAAATTTCCCGCGCAAAATTCATCGGAATGCAAACACTGGCATGGATAAACATCTCCGTTAGGTGCTATACTCAAAACACTACCGCCTGCTCCACAACTACCCGAAGCTTCCAATGGGATCGATTCGCTAACAACTTCCCCTCCAAGCTTTTTGATTTCCGAATGAAAACGATTAAGGGTTCTCCAGTAATCTTCAGGATTAGGAAGTAACTTTAAAGTTTCAATATCTTCAGGATGATTTGGTATATAAGATGCGGAAAGAAATTTTAAACAGCCTAGAAATTTAGCCGCAAAACGAGGTAATTCAGAAAGTGACTCTAAATTAAAAGAAGTTATTACTGAACGAATAACAACAGAAGACACTTTTGCCGCTACAAGGTTTTGAATTCCATTCACCGCGCTCTCAAATGGAGCTCCAGGCCTTAGGATCTCGTATTCTTTTTTAATGCAACTATCAAAGCTGACAACAACGGAATCAAACGATTTTGCGATTGTATCCGCCATATACTGATCAATGAGTGTTCCATTTGTCAACAAAGTAGTTTTTAAACCTTTTTCTTTTGCATAAGCAGCCAGTTTATACATATCTTTATTACAAAGTGGTTCACCGCCGGTAAAAACTATTTCTTTTGCCTTAAGTTTGGCGGTTTCATCTATTAATTGATTAATTTGTTGAAAACTTAGGTGATTTGAACTGTCCTTATCAGCTATTTCATTTTCTAATCGTTTCTTTTTGTTATAGCAATAGACACACTTAAGGTTGCAAGTGTCAGTGATATGTAAATATAATGTTGTTAATTTTATAGGAAGAGAAGGTAAATCAGAATGAATATCATTAATGTTTTGCTGTTGACTATCCTTTAAGAACCGACAACGTTTCATTTCAAAAATAAATGGTTGAATAATATCATGAATTATTGAAACAATTGAGTCGCGTCCAGCAGAAAGTTTATATGCCACTTCAGTGATGGTTTTTCCCATCCGACAAGCTTCAAGTATATCCTTACCATCTTGGTTAACTACGACAGAAACACCTCTATCCGGGGAATAATACAATGTTTCAGAACCCCGGACCGAGGTATATACTTTTTGTGGAAAATCAACTTTATCAAGCTCATCATTATTTGACATTTCAACAACTATTATTTTATTTGAATTCCACTTCCATTGCTACAGGCATGTCCAGATTTAGGACCGCAACCTTGCCCCATTGATGCAGTACAGCCGCATTCACCACCACAACCCCAATAGTCTTTCTCCGCAAGCTCAAAAGTAGCGATTGCTTCCGGATTCCAACCCAACTCTTTAAGAACCTGTTTATCTTCTTTTACTCTTTTAAGAAGATCTTCATCAGTAGCTAATCTTGTTAACAATTCTTCTAACTGATTTGCCATAATTCCACCTCCTTTCAATTTGTTAAAAAAATAATATTAATAAACTTATATCTTTTAAGTTTTAATTATTTTAATATTTTATCTTAAGCTTCAATAAACCTCTATTACCGGTGTTGGGCTAAATATTTTAAAAATAGAGGGTCAGCTTCATATCCTAGTTCAATTAATTTATCGTAATTATCAATGGCTAGTTTGTACTGTTCATTATAATAAAATGCAATAGCTAAATTATTATACGCCTCGACATAGTTGGGGTTTAGAACAATGGCTTTCGTATATTCATCAATCCCTTCATTAAACATTCCACTGTTAATATAAGCGCACCCAAGGAGATAATGCGCGTCAGCATAGTTGGGATTGATAGCAATACCTTTATTAATCTCAGCAATTACTTCTTCATTCATTTCTTTGTTACCATAAATTATTCCTTTGAATAAATGAATAACAACTTCCTTTTCTACTCTTTTATATAAAGCATCATCAATTAATTTCAAACAATCTCTTGCCGCTTTAAATAACCGGTCAGGGTTAAAATCTAAAGATTTTTGAAATTCTTGCTTTGCTTCATAAAATTTTCCCTGAGAACCATATTTTAAGCCTTTATTAAAGAGTTTTTCTATCGGTGGGGTACAAGAGATTAACCCAACTAACAAAAATGAAACTATTAAAATTAACGAACTTCTTTTTAAATCCCTCATCATTGAATCTCCTCTTTTTACCAATATTATAGATATTTTTTTATTAATTTGTTAAAAAAATAATAAGCAAACTTTGCATCAACAACTATAAATAATATAACATGAAAATTACCACTCTTGTTAAAAGTTATTTTATTATTAAGGATAAAAAAAATCGGAGTTATCAAGTTAACAAATGGGAAAGTTGATACCCAGTTCCAAATCCGAATGGGAACAGGGTATTCAATTAAACGACTAAATATATTTTAGATATATTTTCTTTATCAGATTCACTCATTTCTATAAATTCAATTCCGATTTCATAATTCATAATATCATCGGAGCCTATTTTAAAGGCATTACTCCAAACAACTTTTCCTTTAATTTTAATTGTGGGGTCATTTTCTAAAAGTTTAAATTTTAAATCCAAAATAGAACCTATTTTTATCGGTGTATAAACAATTAGACGAATACCCCCAAGACTTGTATCTTTAGAATCTATTTTTTCTGCCATAATAGACTCGTTGCCTAAAGATACATCATAATAAACATCTATAAAATTTTTAACCCGCGGAAATTTTCTTCTTTCAACTTTATTGTTATCAATATCTTTTTTTATATCTTCATCCATAACGCCTCCTATCTTATAAAAAAATAATTATTATTCGAGATATTTTTTGTTTATCTATACTTTCTCAGTAAGGCAACCTTAAACTCATTTCGTAAAAAGCTTCTTGGTATAGCTTTTTTATTTTAAGATAAATCCTTAGTTTTTCTTAGAAAACATACCTTTAATAGCTATTTTAGCTCCTTTATAAGCATATATTTTTATAAATATGTTATTCTGTATGGTAATTATTGTCAAACTAAAAATGGATACACCTGCATTGGAATTTGTGTGATAATATTTTACGTATATTTTAAATCTATTTCATCTTTCAGTGCCTGATACCGTTGTTTCCCCGTTGTTTTGCGTATGTTTCCTTATCTCCCTAACCATTTGTATCATATCGTCTTTATACATCGATGTTAATTCTTCGAACTTTGTACGGGCAAGATCATAATCTGGTTTTATTACTAAAGCCATTTTTAAACAACTTTCAGCTTTTCTTTTTTGAAGCAGCATAACATAACAGACAGCCATATTATGCCACACTACATGATTTTCATTCCATAATTTTAAATAATCTTCATATAATTGCAATGCTTTTTGATATTCGCCATTTTTCATATGTTCAGCAGCATTATAAAAAATATTTTCAGCTTTTTTTTCTTTTTTCTGTTCTGAAGGAAGACACTTTATATTGAATTGAAATCCAAAATCTTTTTGAGGATTTCCCAACTCCATGCGTTCTTGCATAATAACCTGTTTAGGAGTTTTTCCTTCAAGTTCTTCGTTAGGAGTAACGAACCATTCCTTCATCCATTTATTAATTTTAATTGAAACGTTTTTGACTTGTTTTTTAGACATGCTTTTCTCAATTGGAAATTTCATTTCAACCGAAGCTATGCAAACTTGTAGAAGCGTCGTCTCAATGGGACCTTTTTTTGCACCTAAATGAATTTGCTCAGCAAATAAATTCCACACTTCAATATACGCACTATAAAATTCTTCTAGTATAAATCCTTCCCGTTCCTTAATTTTTTCTATAGTACTAGATATGACTTCTAGAGGTAATAAAGTTTTATTTTTTATAGCTATTTTGGCTTTTAAAAAAATATCTTCAATATCATCATCGGATAGACCACCTTCTTTACAAAGTAATATAAATTTTTCTTCACCATATAATTTTTCGGGAATAGTTTCAGGATATAAAACTCTATACACATTATAAGCATCTATTCTCTTTAATTTTTCCTGAGCCGTTTTTTTCAGAATCATACTTAACATATCATGATTTTGTATTTTATAGCACAAACACTGCGAAGCCAAAACAAAGGCATCCCCAAACGGCAGCAACCTACCAATAATATAATCATCTTTACCCAGATACTTTGTTAAGGTGCTCTCAAACACCTGGTATTCTGTTAAAGTTATAACATCATAACATAAAAACTGTTTACCAGTTTTTATGGCTTTTACTTTAAAAAAACCGAAACGGTCCTTCCCAACTTTTGAATACAGATCATAAAGGGATTTCGGAATACTTTTTTTTATATAAAATAAAAAAACATCAAATAATCTTTTATTGTATTTTTTTAATTTATAGTCAAAAATAAACCAATCAAAAAATAATTGCCCATGATTGTTTTCCGAAAAGGATAAACGTAAAAAAATTTTTTCTCTAAAAAACAACTCTTCTTCAATGTCAGGATTATTTCTAACAAAATCAGTAATTTGAGAATACAACTCCTGAATAATATCTTGTTTTTCTTTCATTTTTATATTTATTCGAAAATTAATTAGACAATAGTAGAACTTATATGTTATATATTTATCGTCTTTTGATTGTATTAATTAGCTATTTCAATCATATTATTTATAATACCATAAAAAAATAATAGTTTTAGATAAACTATTTTTTTGTAAAGTAATACAGCAGCCCATATTCTAGTCCCCTAATTCCAAACCCGCATTGGAACTGGTATTAAGTTGGGTCTAATTCTAATTCATTATCTTCCAACCACGTTTGAATAAGTTCATTTGCTCGCTCATCTTTAAAATCATACCATTGTTTTCTTTCTTCAGGATAATTAGAAAGAACATCTTTAAATCTTCGAAAAGAGCCGGCTCCATTAAGAGCTATTGCTAATTTCTCTCTCATGTTTTCATCGTCAATACTTTCAGTAAAATCAACCATTTCTTGATAACCTTCTCTTGAATTTTTTTCCGGTATATCAATATACCTTTCAGGATCAGATTCCATTTTGTCATTTAATTCCTCATTTTCTTTATCAAAATCAGAATATTCAGAAATAGGAATCATAATAATTTCACCCGTTTTAATATCTAAGTAATTATGAAGATTCTCAGCACAATTAACAAAAGCTTCAACCAATTCATTTAGATTAACTTTGATTTTCTTCATATCCCTTCGCCTCCTTACTTTTTAAAATATCACATCCTAAAATTTTTTCAACCATTTCTAGGAATTTCTAAATGTATTCGTAAATATTATATCAATAAGATAAAATAACAAAGAAATTTAATGACCATAGCTGTTAAGGGGATTGACTCCTTTATGTCAACTTATTTCAGGACGAGGCACTAAGTACAAAGTACCAAGAGCTATGAGCTTCTTCAATCCGTCTATACATCTTCCCTGAGAGGTTCTAGCAGATATTCCAAGCCATTCAGCTTGATCTCATAAACAGTTTGCAGCATTTTACCCAACGAATCCTTACTAAACCCCTTGCTTGCCATCCAGACGATGTACGTCTCCGGTATATCAATCAACAACATATTTGATTAGGTATTCGTTCCCTTATACTTGCCGTACCGCATACGTGCGCGTACCAAGTATTATAACCATAATATGCGTTTAAAAAAAGAATTTAGTCATAAGGTTAAAAAGGGTTAAAGTTGATGAGTTGAAAAAGTTACGAATTAATTGTAGGGGACCCGCTTGCCTGGTCCATAATAAAATACAATTATCGCTATTGAGGGATTAAAATAGAATAACTCAATAATTAAGTGTTCAATCCCCGAAATTCTTATAAAATCGTATTGAGTATCGCGAGAAAAAACGTAACGAAGTAGCGACGTCTAGCCGTGAAAAAAAAAGAGAAACCACTACTACAATTATAACTAAATTCCTAAATCTACAAAAAAATATGTAAACTTTTGTACTTTTTCAATGAGTTTCTTTAGGGGGTATTTAATTAAGTGGCTAAATATATCTTTGCTATGTTTTTCTTATCGGATTCACTAATTTCTATGAATTGAATTCCTATTTCATAATTAATAGTATCATAGGAAGCTCTATCAAATTTTTTGTTCCAAATAACTTTGCCTTTAATTCTAACTTCCGGTTCATCTTTCAAAAGTTTAAATCTTAAATCTAAAATAGAACCTTTTTTTATTGGTATATGAGCAACTAGACAAATTCCTTCAAGACCTATATTTTTAAAAATAGTCTTTTCTTCATTAAAGGAAACTGTATAATAAATATCTATAAAATTTCTAACTCTCGGAAATTTTCTTCTTTCAACTATAGGATAATCATTATTTTTTTTATCGTCATTCATATTTTCTCATTATATTAATTTTATTTATTCGTGATATGGTTGCGCTAATCGTTATTTTAGCCCTTTTGACCATACCGCATTATAATATTCGGGATAGTAATTCTTGTCCAAATAAAAGGTACCATATATATTAAGAAGATAAAACTGTTGTCTGGTAACTTTTTTGAATAAAAATCAATAAAAGAGTTGAATAGGACGTTATTTGATTAAGTGATATTATTTATTTTGCCCTTCTTCAAAAAGAGGCGGATATAAACGTTTTTACCGCAGTTAAGATATTTTATTTTATCCGCCCCCATAGTTGCGGCATATTCTAAAAAATTATCAAATAAATCATTAATATAGATATCTTTAGAATTATACTATCTTTAATATCTTCATTTGTATTATTTTATATCCTGTACACTTATTTTTCTTTAAGAGGTTCTAGCAAATATTCCAAGCCATTCAGCTTGATCTCATAAACAGTTTGCAGCATTTTACCCAACGAATCGTTACTAAACCCCTTGCTTGCCATCCAGACAATATACGTTTCAGGTATGTCGATCAACAACATACCCTTATACTTACCGTACTGCATACGTGCGCGTACCAATTTGATTAGGTATTCGTTATCAGGAAATATCATATTATGTATTATATTAATCGTATACGTTTAGAAAAGAAATTAAGAGCTTTTTCTACCTATCTCCTCCCGTCATCGGCACAAACCTAACTGGAATGATACTCTTACTCTTTATTTGAGAATTTATCTTCTCTAATAAAATTAGTTCTTGTGAAGAAGTTCCTACCGGGATAACCATCTTTCCTCCTTCGGCGAGTTGTTCAAGTAAAGGTTTAGGAATATAAGGAGGCGCACAGGTTACAATAATCGCATCAAAAGGGGCATGATCTTTCCAACCCTGATAGCCATCGCCGCATTTAACGGTAATATTTTTATAGCCTAAATCTATCAACAGTTTTTCAGATTGTTTCGCTAAGGATTTTACTATTTCAATGCTATAGACTTCTTTAGACAATTCGGCCAATATCGCTGCCTGATAACCGGAGCCTGTTCCAATCTCTAAAAC
>JAGLSE010000101.1 GCA_023135905.1 Candidatus Omnitrophota bacterium | reverse complement strand
CCTATTTCTTTTGCTAATGACATAATCAACCTCCTTCGTTATCTTGTTAACTGTTAACCTACGAACAATATAGCATTTAACAGATATATTGTCAAGTGGATAATTGTAAATATTTTTTATATTTATTCTTTAATTACTGACCAAGAGTTAATAAACATAAGCATCATCCTCATAATTAAGTTTTAAGGTCATAAAAATATCCAAACTGGGGTAATATCATGTGAATCATTTGTTTAGAGGGACTGTTGCGAAATACCACATTCCCATTATGCATAAATAATTATTAAAAATACTTTTAAAACTAATCAGAAATCCTCAACTGGTTTAAATTGGGTAGGAGGCGGAATCACTTCCGCCGTCCTCCCACACCACCGTGCGTACGGTTCCGTACACGGCGGTTCTTAAATTTATTGTTCTCTAAGTTTCTTTAGTCTATCAAGCAATGAGATTAATCCTAACTTCTCAAAATATTTCTTTCGAAAAGCAAAATTCATATGCCTAGCACCTGCATTCCACCACGAACCTCGACCATTAAATGCCGACCTAGCTGCATTTTCCTTTGTAAGACCAGCTTTTATCAAGCCTTTGAGTCTTCGCCATCGACGTTTCCATTGACGCCATATTATCAATCTCAATCGGCGTCGTATCCATTCATCCAACTCCTCAGCAAACTTCTTCACTTCTGCAAGTTTAAAATAACTTATCCATCCTCGCAAAACAGGAACAAGATAATCTATTATAAATCTCCCAAGATTTCTCTCGCGTCCTACGCGAAAAAGTCGCTTCAGCTTCACACGCAATCTTTTAACAGTTTCTTTTGGAACTCGTATTTTAGATTTCGTATTTGATGTAAATGAATATCCAAGAAACGTTTGTTTCCAAGGACGGCTCACAACACTCTTCTTTTCATTCACCTTAAGCTTGAGTTTATCCTCAATAAAACCCCTCAACGAATTCATAACTCGGTCTCCAGCCTTCTTGCTTCTGACATAAATATTACAGTCATCTGCATACCGGCAAAATTTGAGCATTCGTCTTTCCAACTCTTTGTCTAATTCATCCAAAACAATATTAGACAATAACGGCGAAAGTGGGCTTCCTTGAGGAGTTCCTTTCATCCTCAGTGTTTGAACTCCGTCAATCATAACTCCAGTCCTTAAGTATCTTCGAATAAGACTTACAATCTTCCAGTCTTTTATTCTCCTAGATACCCGAGACATTAATCTGTCCTGATTGACTTCATCAAAGAATTGTGCCAAGTCAATATCAACAACCCATCGTCTTCCTTCTGCCTGGTATTCTTGCGCCTGCTTGATTGCCTTTTGTACATTCTTGCCTGCCCTGAACCCATAACTAGATTCTGAAAACTCTGCATCAAATATCGAACTTAACACCTGGTTTAAGGCTTGTTGAATCAATCTATCAACCACCGTCGGAATGCCAAGCTGTCTTTTTCCTCCATTTACTTTTGGGATATATACAACTCTTACTGGTTGCGGTTGATAGTCTCCTTTCAACAATTCCTATTTGATTCGTGTCCAATGCTTATCAAGATACGGCTTTAAATCACTTACCTGCATCTTATCAATGCCTGCTGTTCCTTTGTTCCGCATTACTCTTTGATATGCCTTTTGCATATTCTCTCTCTCAACCATTTGCTCGATGTGCGTTGAAAACTCAGGGATAGGTTCTTCTCTCGTCAATGCAGATTCTCCACACATATAGTCTTCCTCATAGATTCCGTCTATTTCTTTGACCATTGCTTCAAGCATTTCAGCTTTCTTATCTGCGGTTCGAATCTTACTCACAACTTGAATTCCTTATTCCTTAAATTTAAGTTCAGTCCTTCATCCCGCCATGGCGGGACTACTATGACCTCTGCTGACTTCTGATACTGTATTTCCTGGTATTACTACCAGAATAGTGATTGTCTCACCAAGCATCAGTGTATAACGTCAACTATTTTTTCCGACCGGCAATTATAATTGTCGCACAACACCTATATGTTTATCGCAAACTAGATAATCTAATAGCGCTTGCCTTAGAATAATTTCTTTAATTAAGTTGTTTTTTTGTCAACTTATCAATTAATCAAACTCCATCACCTTCTCCGACTTTACCAATATTACAATGATTTGTCGTTGCGAATTATATGGTCAGGGAAGGAACGTTCCCAAAGACGTTTGTTGAATGGTTGCCAATTATGATTTTTTAGGCCATCAATGTAATTTTTTGTTGTTAATAATTTAACGCGTTTTATAATAGACGATAACGATAATTTTGTAGGGGCGGACACTTGTGTGTTTAGAGTACAATAGATAGGTAACACTTTATGGCATATTATTTTCCTTTATCCTTAATCCATCAAAAAGCATTTTTCAATTCTGAAATAATTTCTCTTTCATCTATTTGGTTATTTGATTCATTATTCATTTTCTTTTCAATCCTTTCTATAAGCTCGTTTTCTATGGAAATGTCTCCTGATACTATTTGGGGGGTTAATACGATAACTAGTTCATTTTTTGACCATTCATCTTTTTTACTTCGAAATGGAATACCTAATATTGGAATGCTTCCTAAAATCGGAATTTGTTTTTTTTGTTTATCTCTGGTTATCTTTCTCAATCCCCCAATAATTATACTGACACCGTCACGGACAATAACCGATGTTTCCGCTTCTGATGTAGTGACTATCGGTATTTCTGTTTCTGTATTTGCGGTTTTAATAACTTCTCTCTGAGAAGAACTTATTTCAGGTTTTATCTTTAAAATAATATAACCTTCTCGATTAATTCTAGGCGTAACATATAATTTAACTCCCACATCTACAAAATTTACAGTCTGAGTTGTAACAGCTGAGTCTCCGAGTTCAGAAACCGAAGATGTAATATAGACATCTTTCGTACCTACAAGAATCTTAGCTTCCTGATTATTTAAGGCTAAAATGCGGGGACTAGAAAGGATTTTAGTGTCTCCAAAAACCTCTAAAAACTCTACTATACTACTATATTCACCGACATTGTTAACATCTCCTAACCCGATAGTTCCAAACGAGAGTTTACTCGTTGAGGAACTCGATATGCTAAAAGAACCTTTTATTCTGAAATATTTATTTATCCAATAATCCCAATTTATTCCAGAATGAAATTCTTTTGAAGGCTTTATTTCCAAAATTTTAGCATTAATTAAAACCTGAAGCGGCTTTTCATCAAAAGCAATTAACATTTTTTCAATTTGTGCCAATTTATCGGGATAATCGGTAACTACTAGTTTATTAGAAGATTTATCCCCTTTTACATTACCAATGTCTTTATTAAGCATTTCGGCTATATTTTGTTCGATATCTTCAACTAATAAATAATTAAGTTCAAAAACTTTCGTTGCTAACGGTCTATCTATTTCCTTTAATACTTCTATCATTTGCTCAATATTAGACGGTATATCAAGAATAACTACTGTGTTTGTTGGCAAATCAACAACAATTTTACCAATTTTAGAAGCCATCTGTAAAAGCAATTCTTTAACTTTTACTGCTTTAGCATATTGCAAATTATAAGTCATAAGTTTTCGTTTATCCCAAAACTTTTCTCCATATTGCAACTCATAGTCTCTTCCTGTCATAATATTAATAACACCTTTTTTTTCAACGTATGCTAAATTTGCCGATGCAAAAACTATTTCTAAAGCATCCCAAACTTCAACATCTTTTAAAAATACTGTTACGGGACCTTTAACATTTCCGCTAATAGAAAGGTTGAAATTTCCTTTATCGTTTAAAATCTTCAATATATCTATAACACTTATATCCTTGGCATCTATAGAAATTAGATTATCTTTCTCTGATTTCTTAATAAAATTATTAGTTTCCTTATTATAAGGATTAGAAAATGTTCCATTATCGTTTGTTTGTGAAAATGCTATACCCAATATAAAAAACGATACTACAAAAAAACTGACATTTTTTTTAATATGCATAACTAATCCTTTTTTACTTAAATTAATAAATATTTATTTCCTTAAGCCTTATACAACTAAAAAAAAATTATAAATAAAGCTCAAATTCTTCACCAAAACAATTCAAAATAACCGAGTTATTACCTATTTTGATTACTTTAATTTTTTCTAGAAAAACGTCTTCCTCTTTAATATAAAAAGTTTTTTTTATCCTTATGTCTTCGATTATTACCTTATAGGTCCCTTCGGAAATTATTCCAACTAAACGCAAATTATCTTTTATTTTGTTTAGTTCATCTTTATTAACAATAGGAGTTTTAAATTTATTATCAATTTTAGGTAATACAAAGACTTCTTTGTTTTTAATTTCCTTCAGGAATGAACTATAATTTTTCTCCCTTCTATTACCTATATCCAAATTAATTAACGAATCCGAAGTTTTCTGCGAGGTATCCTCCACGAAAATATATTTTTTAGATAAAAATACATATAATAGAGAGAATATCAACACAAAAAACAAAAAATTTCTTAATAGACTGACCATTGTTTATATAAAACTCATTTTTACAAATTCCAAATATTAATAAAATTTTAAAAAAATAATTTAGAAAAAGTTATTTTACATCTTAACCCATTATTCTTCCCTGACTGAATAAATAATTTACAGGAAAACACTTTAATAAATAATGGTAAATTCTCCAATTGATTAATAAATTGAAAAATTGAACCAAAATCACCGTCAAATTCTACCTCTAAAAAAGCTTCTTTCTTGTCATTCTTTATTTTCGTAGGGAGAGATTGAATATTTTCAATAACTAAATTAAAGGTTTTAGCTGTTTTTTCTATCTCAGAATATAACTTCGCAATTACTTCGTCCTCGGTTCTATCCTCGGTTTTTAAAGATCCTATATAATTTTCATATAAGGAAACCATGTTTTCACCTTGACTTATCAAACTAACGTATCTATTTAAGAGTAGTGTTTTTTTATCAATATCTCGATTAATTTCTCGTATTTTTTGACTTACCGGTATAATAATATTTTTTATAACTAAAATTAATAAGATTAGCAAAGACGTAAAGTATATAATCTTTTGTTCTCTTTTAGAAAATTTTCTTTTTTTCTGTTTTTGCATTTTTACTTATTATCTTTTGTATTTAATCGCAATCACCGTTAATATAAAATTCAACTGCCCCTAAATTATTCGATTTAATCTTCGAGGCATATTTAACTTTTACATTTTTAAAAATTTTAGAATAATTTAAAACGGTTACCATATCAAAAATATTTGAAATATTACTCGAATATCCTTTTATAAAAAATTTACCGTCATCGTTGAATTCTAAAACTGTTAGTTTACTCTCTTTAGGTATTGTTGAAATAATACTATGCAAAATTTCCGAATAAGAAACTGTACCTATAAATTTCTTACCAACTACTTTAAACTTATCAGATACCTCATCTAACAAATCAGCTTCAACCTGAATCCCTTCCAATTTAGTATTTAATAAATTCAAATAATTGATTTTGTCATAAAGATAACGTCCAAAAAACGTAGCAATAATCAAAAGAATTTCGATAAAAATAACTCCAATCTGCAAATTTTTTTTTCTATTCTCTATTTTTTTTCTTTTAATACAAACAGATTGTGGAGAAAATTCAAGTAAAGGCAATATATTCTGCACAGATAATCCTAAAATAGAAGCCAAAGATGCCTTATAGGAAACAATTTCTTTACACTTTTCAGTTATCGAAAAATTATCTGAACATTTTATATACAAAATCTCACCCTTATTGATTTTCTCTAATAAATATTTATTTTTTATACCTGTAAAAATAGTTTTATCAAATTTGGTGTCTCCCCACTCTTTTTCAAAAATTTTCTTGGTATGATCAACTTCTTCTAATAGTTGTTTATCATCTAAAAAATTAAATGCCCGTGTAAAAATAATTCCTTTTTCATTAATAACCAAAAATTCACCCACGCTGCAGTCAATATCAATCAATGCTATAGGATAAGAAATGTTTTCTTTTAATATTTTATATTGAAAATTTAACCAATTATTTAATCCGCAACTACTCATAGTAATATAATCCGGAATTGTTTTGTATTTTTTAAATAATTTAATCAAATCAACGATCTTTTTATGTTTAATAAAAAAAATTTCGACATTTGAGAATTTTTCATTGGTGCTTACCAAAGAAAAATCATAGATAACTTCATCTAAAAAGTGCGGGACTACTTTAGACAGCTGGAATGGCAACATTTTTTTTATTTCGACTTTATCCCGAGATGGTATTTTCAACAGTCGCCTCAAGAAAAATGACCGATGAATGGAGACAAAAAGATTGTCGGGTTTTATCTCTATAAGTTTTGCATAAATATCTTCCAAATCTTTTATCGAAACTTGATGGGCGAACTCAAAAACATTCATATCGGAAATCATGGTATTTCGTTTAAATTGAATAAGATTGCAGGTTTTTACCTTAAATTTACCTAATTCCAAAATTAATGTGTTTTTACCACCCTTTTTTGGAGTGATAACCCTGTCATTAAAAATTGAATTGTTTTTTTTATTATTCTTCATTCCAATACAAAATTTCATTTGAATCTCTTTTAATTATGCATGTAACTTTTTTTTTAATTTCATCAACCTCCGCGTCAATTGTTACACGAAAAACATTTGAAGACACTTTAAACATTTGCGAATCCGGCAAAATCATATCGCCGGTATAGAATTTTTTTTGGGAATTTTCATTAAATCTGACACCAAAAACATCCTCTTTTTTATCAGAATCAAGCAATACCTCCAATACTTCTTTTTTAGCGGTATTTATATTTATTTTATTATCAGGTGTAAAAACCGTTATATAATCTTTAATTTTTTTATAATCCTCGGAAGAAAAATTTTTAACCATCATTAATTCTTCCGGAACCGATATACTGGAGTTTTTTACGTCTTTATCCGAATCAAATGAATTTAATTGATCTGCCTGGTTATTACTATCAATGTAATCTAATACGCAATTAGCTTTTACTTCCCAATCATTTATCTCCAAATATTTAAATAATTTTCCAATAATTGTACTATCCATTTTGTTAATATTTACACGGGCTGATTCGTCTTCGATTCTTAACAAAATTTTTCCTTCATTTTTCGGATGCATAAAAATCACTTTTTTCTCTACTAATCCTGCCCAATTATCGAATAAAGCATCAATATCGGTATCATCCTTATCTAGGATAACACTTGCTAATCTAACACCGGATGAAGCTAAAAAATAAGCTCTGGATCTATTTAATAAAAGTTTAGTTTTCTTAACCTCAAGATATGTTCTGAACCCCAACCCAAAACAAAAAATGGATAGAAGAATAAAAACCCATAAAAAAAAAATAATAAAAAACCCGTTTCTCCTCATATAATTTAAATCAATTCCTAAAATCCCTATCTAAATTCATCGTGTCTGGATATTAAAACATATTTTTCAAAAAAAGTTTTTTTCCCGGACTTATCTTTATATAATAGATTTATTTTTATTCCTTTAGGTAATTTTTTGATATTTTCCCATTTATTTTGAAACGCATCTTCATCATTACCGTTACCCGTAAAATAAGAAAAATTGATTTTTTCGAGCCCCTCAATAAAACCATATTCTTTGAAATTTTGTTCTTTAAAAGGAATTTCTGTTTTCTTTGATAAAACCCCTTGATTAAAAAAATAATTGATTTTTGTAATTTTAGGAGAATGTGTATTGTAATCGAATAAAAGAGTATAAAACTCAATATTTAATTCATTTCCCTTAAACCTTGAGTCATTCTCAGAAAAAAAAACAATATTTCTTATCTCCTGTGAAAGTTTATCTAATTTCAAATTTATATTCAAGATTTGAGCTCCTCTTGATTCTATTTTTTTTCGCACTGAAATCCCGGTATTTAAAAGTAAATACATACTTACCGAAAGCACAGAAAAAATAGTCACTGCCGCTAACATCTCTATCAAGGTCAAACCTTTATTCATTCTTCTATTCATTCTTCTTTAACCCTCAAAAATATCACAGTATCATAAAACATTTTCTTTTTGTCAGCTCTGGCAACAGTTAGAATACCTTTTTTTAAGTTTTCATAATCAGTAGCCTCTAAATCTAACCGCCAAGTGAAAGGAGATTTATCATTTCCATTTATCCTATCAAGATCCGCGACAATTCCATCTTTACTATTATTCTTTTGTATATCCCATACTTTTTTTTCAGCGAGGCTTATCAATTGAGAGTATTCCAAACATTTTATTCCCGATTTTATAAATAGCCCGTAGGCTCTAAAAATAAAAAGGGATAATATAGAAGCCAATAACCCTACAAAAGCGACTTCAAATAAAAGAATCCCTTTTTTTTTATTCATATTCTATTTTGCGGTAAAAAATTATAATTCATAAGATAGCAAAGTCTTCCGCCTTTTTTATCACATTTATCTTTCCATCAAACCCGCTGCTTGAAATTATGGTGTTTCGTTTGTTTTTATCAAAAATATCTATTTTAAATTCCTGGAATGTTCCGTCAGGATAAAAAAGAAGATCTTCGTTATCAAATCTAATATATATATTTTTAGGAACATTAATTTCTAAAGTTTTTTGGTCTTCATTTTTACCTTTTGCCAGCAAATAAATTTTGTTGTCTTTCATATTAAACCTGACACTGAAAATAATATTTTTAAGAACTGCCTGAACTTTTGCGTAATCCAAGAAAAGATATGTTTTATTTATAAATATTTTAAACTCCATATTTTTCACATTTATTCTAATAAGAGGTAGACTGGTACTTAAAACAACTGAAATTATTAAAATAATAAGTAAAAGTTCTAAAAGAGTAAATGCCTGTTTTAAACCGCAGAATCCGCGTTTTATAATTGAATATTTATCCTTCTCCATTTTGTCCTATTTATTCCCAATTATTAATATCATCTTCATTACCTAATGTTTTATCCCTTCCTGAAGATGACAAATCATAAGTTTTATTATGATCAGCGGGATACTTGTAATAATATAGATTTCCCCAAGGATCTTTCGGAACTTTTTTAAGGTACGGACCGCTCCCATTTTCGTCTGATGAATCTGAAACTAGATCTTCCAATCTTTGAGGATATTCACCAATATCCATTTCATATAAAGCCAAGGCTGATGAGATATTAGCTTCTATATCCGCTTTTGCCGCTATTTTTCTAGCGCGTTCGGCCTTCCCTGATAACTGAGGAATAACTAAAGAGGCTAAAACTCCTATAATAATAACAACTAACATCAACTCAACTAAAGTAAATCCTTTTTTCATTAACTCCTCCCTTTATAAAAATCATAAAAAAATATTAAAAATTAAAATCAATCTTAAATATAGGCAATAACATTGAAAGAACAACAAACCCTATGATTAAACCTAACCCTATTATTAACAAAGGCTCTAATATAGTCATTAAATTTTTAATTTTTCTATCAATATCTTTTTTATAAGAAAGAGAAAGAGATTCCAATACTTCCCCTAAGATTCCACTATCTTCTCCTACAGTAACAGCATTTATAAATCCCATAGGGAAAACACCTGTATTCTTCATAGCTGAATTCAAAGATGCCCCTTCATTTATCTGCCCCTTAATTTCACATATAGCTTGACGAAAAATAAGATTAGGGGTTGTAAATTCTAATATCACAAGTGCCCGGGAAATAGATACGCCGTTTTTTAACAGTATTGCTAATGTTCTGGCTAACCTGCCGATTTCAATTTTTTTTAAAACACCCCCGATTACAGTTATACTCAATTTATGTCGGTCCCATTTCAATTTATTCTTCGCGTTTTGAAAATATTTTTTAATCCCAAAAACAAAAAGCACCATTAAACCTATAAAAACATACCAATATTTAGAAAAAATACCTGAAATATAAACAAGACAGGCGGTTGACACAGGTAATGTCTGTTCTATCTCTTGGAAAATATCTACTAATTTTGGTATAACAAATTTAAGTAAAACTAATACAGTTAAAAATCCAACAGTTAAAATTAAAAGAGGGTAGGTTGCAATAGAGACTAGATTAGTTTTAAAATCTAACTCTTCTTCAAGAAACTCTCCTATTCGCATCAAATTTTCACCTAACGTTCCGCTTGTTTCACCTACCTCGACTAAAGAAACATACAATTCAGAAAAAATTTTAGGATAATTCTTCAAAGTTTGAGAAAAAGAGTTTCCTTCTTTTACCCCAGATACTATATTTATAATTAACGGGTTAAGACGAGGTTGCTCGGTTTCAATAATTAATGTATTGAGTGAATTTACAAGAGTTGACCCCGAATTCATCAGCACTGATAATTGATTGGTAAACTCTAATATTTCTTTTAAGTATACCTTGTCAGGATTTTTAGAAAATAATTTCTTTTCCTCAATCGAAATTAAAAAAAGGCCTAAAGAATCAACTTTTGATAAAGCTTCTTGTTTGGTTGAAGCTTCAATCTGCCCATCCAAAAATTCATCAATTCCTTTTTTTGCTTTATAAACAAATAAACTCATTATTCATAAATTAAACCATAAATTTAAAATTACGTTACCCGCATAACTTCACTTAAAGTCGTAATACCATTTAAAACTTTTCTTAATCCATCTTTACGCAATGTTTCCATTCCATAAGACAAAGCCTTTTTCTTGATAACTTGACTAGTAACCCTTTCAAAAATCAATCCTCTAATTTCATCGTTAACGACTAATATTTCAAAGATAGCAGTCCTACCTCTAAATCCGGTAAACCGGCAGTCTGGACACCCCTTACTCTCAAAAACTTCAATAATATCCTCTTTAATATTAAAATCTTCCTCATTAAAAAAAGAACTCTTAACTTTAACTTTATTCTTACATTTAGGACATAATACTCTTACCAATCTCTGAGCAATTATACCTTCAATAGATGACGCGACTAAAAAAGGTTCTATGCCCATATCAATAAGACGAGTAGGAGCACTAGAAGCATCGTTAGTATGAAGCGTTGAGAAGACTAAATGACCAGTCATAGAGGAACGAATAGTAATCTCTGCTGTTTCAGGATCACGAACTTCACCAACCATTATTATATCAGGGTCATGTCTTAATATAGACCTTAACCCTTCAGCAAAGGTTAACCCGATCTTTGTATGTATCGGGATCTGGATTATACCTCTTATCTGATATTCTACTGGGTCTTCAGTGGTAATTATCTTAACCTCAGACCGATTCTTTTTATTTAAAAATGCATAAAGACTGGTAGTTTTCCCGCTCCCTGTTGGACCGGTCACAAAAACTATTCCATGGGGTTTATCCACTAAAAATTCCACTTTCTTAAGAGCTTCTTCTGATAAACCCAAATTAGCCGAATCTAAAAATGATTTTTTACTTAAAATTCTAATTTGAACAGATTCGCCAAAATAAGACGGCAAAATAGAAACTCTAAATTCTATCTCTTCACCTTTTATTCTTATTGCCATCCTGCCGTCTTGGGGCAATCTGTGTTCAGCAATATCTAAATTAGACAAAATCTTAATTCTAGAAATAATTGATTGATGAAATAATTTTATTGATTCCGGTATTGGCACTTCATATAAAAATCCGTCTATACGGAAACGTATTTTAGTTTCATTCTCAAACGGTTCAATATGTATATCTGTAACACTATCTTCAACAGCTTGAGTAAAAATTTGATTTACAAACTTAACAATTGAAGCATCGTCACCTGATGATTCTAAATCTTTTATAATTGAAGCTCTACCTTTAATCTTTTTCTCTACATCCGGTCTAGCCATAATTTCATCTAAGATATCTGCTCCTACTCCATAGTATTTCTGTATAGTGTCCAAAATGTCCTTTTTATAACTTAAATAAACTAAAATATCTGTATCTAAAAGCAACCTTAGATCATCTAGCTTATGTATATCCAATGGATCTTCTAATACAACAGACAACTCTCCGTTTTCAAATTTATAAGGCATCAATTTATAATACAGTGCGATTCTAACGGGAACCTTTTCTATTACCTTCTCATCTATTTTTGTATTTTCTAATTCAAAATATGGTACATTTAGCTGGCAGGACAAAATTTTTAATACTTCCTGAGGTTGGGCAAATCTTAACTCGATTATGATTGAGCAAAGATATCCGCCTTTTTCTTTTTGAACATCTAAGGCAAGTTTAAGCTGTTCAGCTGTAACAATACTTTTCTCTAATAATATTTCACCGATTAACCGATCTTTCACAAACGCCTTTTTCACAATTTATAACCTTTCTTATAAGAATTTATAACCATTATTATTTAAACCATAATCCAAACCCGCATCTGAATAAAAAATGTGTTTTAGATAAAAGGGGAGTTATTAATTTTTCACAATCTCCAATATAATAATCCGGTATTTTCAAAAACCGTCGGATGAAAAATTCCTTTGATATCTATAACAATACCTTTACTGGAGATGTTCGTCGTTTCGCTTCGAACATTTAGATGTTTTTTAATTATTTGTACTGTCAGAATTTGTTTAAAATTATCATGGTTTACAGCGATAATTATTCCATTAGCTTGTATATCCGGATTATAATCAGTTAACTCTATGCCATATTCATGTTCAACTTGATCTTTATCAGCTAAAGGGTCACAAATAATTACATTTATTCCATATTCTTTTAATTCAGTTATTATATCTATTACTCGTGAATTACGAATATCAGACACATTTTCTTTAAACGTAATTCCGAAAACTATAATCTTTGAGCCTTTCACGGTATCGCCCTCTTCAATAAGTTTTTTAACTGTCTGTTCGGCTATATATTTACCCATTCCATCATTTATTCTCCGACCAGACAAAATAACCTGAGGTTGATACCCTATTTCTTCGGCTTTATAAGTTAAATAATAAGGGTCTACTCCAATACAATGTCCTCCAACTAGTCCTGGTCTCATTTTAATAAAATTCCATTTTGTTCCGGCAGCTTCTAAAACGCTTAATGTATCTATTCCCATTTTATTAAAAATAATCGAAAGTTCGTTCATCAAAGCAATATTTAAATCTCGTTGGGTATTTTCTATTACTTTTGCTGCTTCCGCACATTTAATTGATTCTGCTTTATATACTCCGACATCTATAACTAACTCGTAGATTTCCGCAATTTGTTCTAAGCTTTCTTTATCACATCCAGATACAACTTTTAATATTTTTCTAACTGTATGTTCTTTATCCCCGGGATTTATTCTTTCCGGTGAATAACCCACTTTAAAATCATCCATATATTTAAGTCCTGAAGTTTTCTCTAATATAGGCACACAAATATCTTCGGTTACTCCAGGATAAACTGTTGATTCAAAAACTATTATTGAACCTCTCATTAAATTTTCTCCGACAATCCTGGACGCGTTTTCAAGACAAGATAAATCCGGTTGTTTATTCTTTGATATTGGGGTCGGCACTGCCACGATTATACATTGGGCTTCTTTTAATTTTTCAGGGTTATTTGTAAATTCAATAAATTTTGCAGATTTTAAATCTTTTGCTGTAGTCTCATCATTATGATCAATATTATTTTTTAATTCTGCTACCCGTTTTGAATTCAAATCAAAACCGATAGTCTCAACTACTTTACCAAATTCAACAGCTAACGGTAATCCGACATAACCAAGGCCAACTACTGCTAGTTTTGATTCTTTATCTTTTAATTTTTCCAAAATACTCATATATTTTACTCCTATTGAAAAAAACTTTTATTAAAATTCTAATCTATATTTGTTTTATGAAATTTATATTATTTTATCATTCTTTAACGAACAACCATTCGCCCCTACACTATTTTATATTTCTTTTCTTCTTTTTTTCTTTGGTTTTTTATTTTTCACGTCTATACGTCGCCTAATCTTCTTCTTTTCTTTCTCCTCTAGCCCTTTTTCTATAATTTCGTGAACGCAGTGAACTAATTTCTATTAATTTCATTTTGCGATAGCAAAATATATTTCCTTCTTCACGTCTATACTTCGTTACGTCATTACGTTTATTTAGTTTTTCCTAAGTACAAAGAGCTATGAGCTTTTTCAACTTTTTCCTTTTTTCCTGTCTTCGGTCTCCGTTCTCCCGTATCCCAACTTTAACCTTTTTCCTTATTTCGAGGTCTTACCCCTTAACACTTTTACTAACAAACTTATGAACTTATCAACGTCCCCCTATTTAAGCTAACGTCTCCCTATTTAAGCTGAGTTCGCTGTTTTAAAGTATTCAACTGTTCGTTGTAATCCTTCTTCAAAATTAACTAAAGTCTTGAAACCTAACTTTTCTTTTAATTTAGTTACATCAGCTAAAGTCTTTAAAACATCGCCTTTACGGAGTGGTAAGAATTCAGGTTCTATTGATTTACCTAGAATTTTATTTATCTCCTGTACAAGCTCTAAAACTGAATTATCACATCCGTTAGCCACATTAAAAACTTCTCCAGATACACCTTCAACTGTTCCTGCCAATAAATTTGCTTCTACCACGTTATCAATATAAGTAAAATCTCTTGATTGTTTACCGTTACCAAAGATAGGAGGTCTCTCATCATTCAAAATAGAAGTTATAAACTTTGGTATAACTACCGCGTATTCATCATCTAAGGCTTGTCTGGGACCAAATACATTGAAATACCTTAAAGCTACCGTTTCTAACCCAAAATTTTCTGAAAATATACGGCAATAAAATTCGCCAGCCAGTTTTGATAAAGCATATGGCGAAATTAGTAAAGGATATGCTGATTCACTTTCAGGAAATTGATCTGTATCTCCGTAAACTGAACTTGATGAAGCAATAACAACTCTTTTAACTCCACACTCTTTAGCGGCTTCTAAAATATTTAAAGTACCGTCTATATTAACGGCATTATAACTATGAGGAGCTTCCATAGATTTAGGAACACTCCTTAATGCTGCCTGATGAGTTATCCAATCTATACCTCTACATGCTTTAAGACAATCTTCATAATTAATAATATCTCCTCTAATCATCTGAAAGCTTACAGCTGAAGATGCATAATCAGAAACGAAAGAAAGGTTAGATTCCTTGCCGGATGAAAAATTGTCTAAAACAACTACACTATTCCCTTCTTTTAATAATCTCTCAACTATATGTGAACCTATAAATCCTGCTCCTCCTGTTACTAATACTTTCATGTTTATCTCCTTAATTTTTATCAAGTATCGCGTTATACAACTACAATCTTTTTAAGTAAAAATGCATTTAAAAAATCAACTCCCCCCTCAGCAAGCTACGGGGTTGCGTTATCTCTTTCCAAATATGACATTCTTGAATCAAACTTTACTAATGTTAACCTTGAAACACCAACGATACGTCCAACATTGTCTAAATTTGTTTTTACACTTTCCAAATTACTCTCTATGTTACTAAAATTATTCGAGATTATGGAAACTTGTTGATTAGTTTCATTAATACTATTTTCTATTTCTTGAAATTTCACTAATGATTGATTTATATTTGAATCATATAGAAGGTTTCCCCTAAATATCTTTTCCGCGGTATACCGCGGGGAATTAAGCCCGAGAGCCTTCGACTCGTTTTACTCGCTCAGGATCAATTCGACTACAGATTTTTCTTCGGAAAATCTACGTCTCATTGATTAACCTTTAATAAATTCAAATATCAAAAAAAAACTTAAACTTATTGCTATTTTTTTTTGCAGCGGACCTTATTAGGCAAAAGAATTGTTTCATTCTAAATGATAATATCCTTTAACACAAAAAATCATTTCATTCCTTCAAAAAAATATAAAACTCAAAATCAAAAGGAACAGACTGCCTCAGTATACATGTCCATATCATTAATATTAAACCAATCCCCTTGAAATTCAAAAGCATGTACTTCATTATTTTTTGATAGCCATTTTATATAATTGCCAATACTTCCATTATCATTGTATATAGATAGATATTTTTTAATTAGTGGTAACGTCTGTTTTGGCAAAAAATAAAGACACATTGCTACTAAATTTGCATTTTTAGAATTAGATAATTTTTCATTAAAATCAATTATTTGATTGTTATCATTTAAATTTACTTTACCAAATTTATTTTGTTTTGCTTTATCACAAAAGTCATAAACTCCAATTAAAGGTTTAGGTGTTATATTCATTGAATATTTTATAAAATCAGATAAAGCAAAAGAAAATAAGTTATCACCGCCAACAACTAATAAATCATCCTCAATGTTTTTTTTGTCTATAACTAATTCTAAATCTTTAACAGCACCTAATTGTTCTTTCTCGGTATTAGTTCCATCATTTATAAGTTTAATAGAAATAGTATTTGGATAATTATTCAGCCATTTATTAAATTGGTTAAAGAATTTATCGTTACTAACGATAAATATCTCATCCATTCTTTCAACTTTTTGAATTTTATTAATAATATATTCAATAATTGGTTTACCCCTAATTGGTAATAAAGGTTTCGCCATATCTGTTGTTAACGGATACATCCTAACACCATAACCGGCACATAAAATAACACTTTTCATCTGTATTTAATCCTATTTATTTCAAATTAGTTATTTTTATTTTTAATCTATCTTTAAATTCTACCTTATAATGATTAATTTACTTTCATCTCACCTGTTACTATTATTGGTTCTAACGTAACTTCTTCTGATTTACGTAAAAGATATTTAAATTTTTCCAGGTTAACTCTCAATTCTGAATATTTTTTTAATAACTGGTCTCCTCTTTTTGTTATATCATCAATAGCAATTTTTCTATTTGCGTTATCTCTTTCCAAATATGACATTCTTGAATCAAACTTTACTAATGTTAACCTTGAAACATCAACGATACGTCCAACATTGTCTAAATTTGTTTTTACACTTTCCAAATTACTCTCTATATTACTAAAATTATTCGAGATTATGGAAACTTGTTGATTAGTTTCATTAATACTATTTTCTATTTCTTGAAATTTCAAGAATGCTTGATTTATATTTGAATCATTCTGTTTCTGCTGATTATAAAATATAATATTAACAATGATTAGAATAACAAAAAGCAATGAAAATATCATAATTGGTATCAAATTTATTTTTTTTCTATTTGAACCCTTTATTTCAACTAATGACTTTTTTATATCATCACCGGTATTAGATTTCTCAATAAATTCACCTCTTTTCAATTTTTCTTTTTCTACATTATTTAATGAATCGTAAATGCCGCTCATAGTTCACCTCACTTTTTTTGCCAACATGATATTTAGTCTATTGTCCAAAACTAAATTCAAATATCATCTATTACCTTTAATAATATAAAATTTTATATTATGTATTTACCAAATATAATAATACCTACAATAGCGGCATTGATAGCAGTTAATAAAACAGCCGAGGCTATGATATCTTTAGCTATTTTTACTCCATAATTAAATTTTGTTCCATTTACTATATCTAAACTTATTTCTAATGCTGTATTTATTATCTCTGTAACTATAACTGAGATTATCGAAAACAATAGTATTATCATTTCAATACTTGTAACTTTTAAATAGCATGCCGCTAAAATTACCGCGAACCCTGCTAATAAATGAATACGTATATTAATTTCTGTTTTAAGTATATATTTCAATCCTTCTAACGCGTATTTCATGCTGTTGAACATTGAGTTTAAAGCTTTATGTATAGAAAATTTGTAATTAGGTATAAAATCCTCAAAATCATTATTTATCTTATCTTTAAAAAGATTATCGGTGATATTGATATCTTTTTCTTCTGCAAATATGGCCTTAGGCGATAAAGTACCAAAGGAATCACTTTCTTTTATGATGTCTTTGTACCTCACAAGGTTTGATTTTTCTTGAAAAATTGTTTGTTCTTTCATATATATATCCTTTTTAAAATTATTTAATTATTTTTATGATACTAAATTTAAGGCGTAATACAAATCTCTATATATTTCAATACCGAATCCCATTATCTCCATTTAAAGTTCTTCCTATCTCTTTTTTAATTTGAGCTGCAAGTGAGTTTGCTATGTTTTCGATCATTATTTGTTTTTTCCCTTCAACCATTACTCTAACTAATGATTTTGTCCCTGAATATCTTAATACTATCCGCCCTTTATCCCTTAATTGAGACTTAAACAAATCTAAGCTTTCTGCAATTTTAGGAATTGAGGCAAATGATTTTTTTTCTCGAACCGGAACATCAATTATAACTTGAGGTGTTTTCTCTATACATTTTGCCAATTCACTCAATGTTAATTCTGATTCTATTAAAATTTTAAGTATTTGTAATGCCGTGATTAATCCGTCCGAGGTAGGCAGATAATCTAAAAATATAAGTTTACCTGATTGTTCTCCCCCTAAAATCAAACCCTCTTTAATCAATTTATCTAATATATATTTATCACCGACTTTAGTACTTATAACATGCCCGCTATGTTTTTTTAATGATTTTTTCAAACCATTATTACTCATTATAGTCGAAACGATTGTATTTTTTGGTAATTTATCTTTAGTTATAAGGTAATTTGCAATTATAGCCAATATAGTATCTCCGTCTAAAATATTATTTTTTTCATCAACTAATAAGACTCTATCAGCATCTCCATCAAAAGCTATCCCCATATTAATTTTAGGTTTAATTGTTAATTTTTGCAAATAAGAAGTATTAACTCCTCCGCCCAGAGTTGCATTACCCCCTAAAGGTCTATCATTCATTACTGTAACTTTTGCTCCCAAGTCTTCTAAAACTTTAGGTGCTATTTGTGATGCAGCTCCCCAACCGCAATCTAAACCTATTGTTATATTTTTTAAATTTAGTCCTCTTACTGTTGACATAAGAAAATTGCTATATTTTGATTGAGCCCCGCGTAAAACATTAACTTTACCTTTATCTTGTATCTGCGTACCATTTGGAAAATTTATAATACTGTTAAAAATAATATACTCAATCCACTCTTCTTCTGAACGTAAAAGTTTAAAACCTTTCGCGTTAAAAAGCTTTATCCCATTTTCATGAGAATTACTATGGGAAGATGAAATCATAATCCCCATATCAGCATCACCGTCTATTACTAAGTATGACACTCCCGGCGTAGTAATAATATCCGCTAATAATACGTCAATACCATAAAAAGTAATTGCATCTGTTAATATTGATTCAATACGTTTTCCTTTTAATCGGCAGTCTCTTCCGATAATAACTTTAGGCGCTTCTTTATTTTCTCCTTTATAATGAACAAATTTTGCAATACTAATGCCGATTTTAAAAATCATTCCGTCAGTTAGAGGATATTCACCAGGTGTTCCCCTGATTCCGTCAGTCCCAAAAAAACCATTAATAAAACCTTCCATTTTCACTTTACTCTCCTATGATATAATTCAGTTAATAATAATTATATCTGCCGTAAAGACCGCAAAAATATATTTAATTCTCATCCAATATTTTTTTGAATAATTAATTATTTTTCGTTTTCCCATTGTAATTATAGTCTCCATAGAAATTATCAACATAATGTTCAGTTTGAGTAAGAACAAATCCTAACAGTTTGGTATGAGTTCTATTCATAACATCTCTTGCCCTATTGATAACCTGGTTTTGTGTCTTTTGAGATTGTACCACAAAAAGAATACCAGACGTTTTTGCGCCAATAATAGAAGCGTCAGTGAAATGAACAACCGGAGGAGTATCAATTATCACATAGTCTATCGATTCATTTTTTATTTGTTCTAAAACCATATTCATCTTTTTTGAGCCTAGCAGTTCAGTCGGATGTTCTTGAGTTTCTCCTCTAGGAATAACATATAGATTGCGAATCTGAGTAGGATGAACTCCAACACTATAATCATATTTATTAGTTAAAATGTCCGATAACCCGGGCTTATTGTTTACATTAAGTAATTTATGGACACACCCGTTCCTTAAATCCGCGTCTATCAATAAAACCTTTGTATCCAAATCTTTAGCTAAGGCTATAGCTAAATTTACCGAAGTAACTGTTTTGCCTTCTCCTTGAAGACTGCTGCTTATAGTAAATATTTTTGGACCGGAAGAAGGTTTACTCATGGTTATTTTAGCTGTACTTGTCCTATTTTTAAAATAAGATTTAACATTGCTTCTTAACATCCGGTATTGCTCTGATATGGGAGAGGAATAATCATAATAAGTTACAACCCGTTGGTCAATTCCTGATGAATCATCCGGTTTTAATATATTCAGTTTTGGAATACTGTTTAGTTTATCGCTTGTTATAAAAATGTCTTTATCAAACTTCTGAAATTCAGAGGAACAATTATTTTGTTCAGTTTCCAAAGTTGACTGTTTATTTATCGATTGTTTTATTTTTGATCTTTCTTCTTCAATTTTTTTTAAAGCGTCATTAATTTTACCCACAGTTCCCTCCTTAATTATTATGCCTCAATATGAATTGATGAGCTATTCTATAGCTCTAAGGTTTATTTTAAAAATAAATATTTATTATTCAATATACCATCTATAAACTTTTAGTTCTCTCACAAGAAAGTTCATCTGACAAAACCAACTTAGGTTTATAATCTAAAATACAATCAATTTCAGTTACCGCTTCAACTATTATTTTCTTATCAATATTATTCTGATCTCTTAAAAATCCGCTAAGCATAGATCTATCACAAATAAAGTTTATCCTTCTGGGAATGCCGCCAGAACTTATATATATCGACTCTAATGCCGAATCTTCAAATATTATATTTCCATTTGCGCCGGCAATTTTTAACCGATGTTCTATATATTCTTTTGTTTCATTATAATCTAAAGGAGATATATGATAAAACATTGCAATTCGTTGACGTAATTGTTCAAGTTCTTTTTTCAAAAGGATATCTCTTAATTCCGGCTGTCCCATAAGAATTATTTGAATTAATTTTTCTTTTTCGGTTTCAAGATTAGAAAGCATCCTTACCTCTTCCAAAACTTTAGGTGAAAGATTTTGAGCTTCATCAATAATAACTACTATATTAAAACCAATAGCTATTTGTTCTAACAAAAAACTATTTAGCTTACTAAGAAGTTTTATTTTCGGCCAATTTACTTTATAGTCTATATCAAATTCTTCCAAAATTGCAATGATAACTTGTTTTTGGGTAAGATGAGTATTAGTAATAAGCGCGACTTTAGTACTTTTACCTAAATTATTTAATAGAGCATGCCAAACTGTCGTCTTCCCAGAACCAATTTCACCTGTTATAACAGCGAAACCTTTTCTATCTTCTATTGCATAAATCAAACTGCTTAAAGCTTCCTGATGTTTCTCACTTGAAAAGAAAAATTTAGTATCAGGTGTTACGCTGAAAGGCTTCTCATTTAAATTATAAAATTGCTCATACATAGTTTATATTTTCACCTTTATATACTAAAATATTTACTTATTTTAATATTTCAAAATCTGCCATCAAAACTACCTACTTCTCCAATTATTAATTATTTGAACAATTTTTTGAAACATTTTTTGAAACATTAGACTTAATGGTTCCTTTAAAATTGGCCAATGAATAAAACATAACACCACTCCCATGATTACGACCGCAAATAAAAAAATTCTAAATAAAACTTTTACGTTTTTCTTTTTGCTTTTCTTTTTTTCATCCTTTGTAATTATCTTTGAGATTGCACCAAAAACAGGGATATCCAAGTAATGTTTCAAATCTTCTTCGGTTTTGAATGATGAATCAGTATATTCCATAACATAAACAAGCCCTCCACCTATCATTAAACCAAAAATCAACCCTAAAAAACTTATTTTTATTTTATTTGGTTTAACCGGTTTTAAAGGAAACCGTGCCGGTTCTATTACTCTTATCTTGGTACGGTTTTCAGAATTATCCAGCTGTTCGGTAATATTTGCTGTTTCTAACCGTTCTAAAAACATAGCATAAATCTTTTCATTAATAGCTTTATCGCGATTAAGGCGTGAAAGTTCTTCTTGTTGCCGGGGATATGAATCTGCAATATTCGTATAAACATCTGAATCAACACCTGCTTTATCAGAGACTTCTTTAATATATTTATTGCGTTTATCTTTTAAAGCTTTAATATCGGATTTAAAAGTTTTTATTCGAGGATGCTCGTCAGTACAATCTATGGATGCCATTACTAACTCCGCTTCTTGAGCTGAAATCGTTTTATTGATTTGAAATATAGTTGAACCTAAAGCATTTACTTCATTATTTTTACCCAAAGATGCCGTAACATCAGTTATCATACCCAAACCATATACTTCTTTAAATTTTCTCAAATCTGTTTCGGCTTGTTCCAATTTTTCTTTATACTTTTCCAACTGCTGATTTATAAAATCTATAGCAGAAGACGTATCCTCAGTTTGAGAATTTATATTTCTATTTATCAAAATATCACATAAAGTATTAACCAAGTCTTGAGTATTTTTAGGGTCTTGGCTCATATAAGAAATAGTAATCACTTCGTTAGACCGCATTTTAAGGTTTATATTCTTTTTAATTCCAACAATAAGTCTTTCTAATTCCAAAGCGCCTTTAACATCTTTATTTAATTCCATTTTTTCAACTAATTGGAAAAGTCTCGGCCAAGACAAAATTTCTTCTCTTAAGGCGCCCAACCGGCTTTGAACCGTAGTTGAAACTGCCAAGTTTTGTAACAGAGGGTTCACTACCTTTTTATCTTCTATTAAAATCACTGCTTTAGCTACATATAATTTAGGTAAGAAAAAACTTCCCACAGTAAAAGAAATGAAAAGAAGAAAAAAAGGTATCATCAAAAACCACTTTCTTCTTATAACTATTCTAATATATTGATGAATATCGAAATTTATTTTGTTTTCTTGCACTATTTCCTCCAAAATTTAATAAGTATCTAATAACTCTTGAACTACCGCAGCCCTGGTTATTGGTGAAAGTAAATTTGTTAATGCCCTATTTATTTCACTTGGAACAGTGGATGATACCACGACTAAATCGCCCGGTTCCAACATAACATCTTGATTAAGATCACCCTTATAAAGAAGCTTGTATATATCTACCTTTTTAGCCACAACCTTTTTAGTATATCCAGGTTTAATAACCCATACCCTTCTTAAGGCGGCATCTCTAGTAGGAAGGCCCGAGGCAACAATAGCATCTCTTAACTTAATTGCATCTCCTGACATAGGATATTTACCTGGTCTGCCTACTTCACCTAACATATAGATAAATTTACTACGATATGCGGCTATAATTACACTTACTTCCGGTATCTTTATAAATTTTTCTAATTTTCTAGTTATTTCTTCTTTAAGCTGATTTTTATCTAATCCTTCAGCTTTTACGTCGCCGACATATGTATATTGAATATTCCCATCCGGCCCGATTACAAATTGTCCACTAAATTCTTCTTGTTCTCTTACGGTTATATTTACAACATCCCCTTTACCTAAGGTATAAGTAGTATTCCCTTCCATGAATTCACCCGTTATCGATTGATTACTTTGCGAAGACGCAGCAGGTGTTACTACCACATTATTTGTTTGGGAATAAACTTGCCCAGAATTACTAAATAAAAGGGTTACTCCAAAAAATAAAACTAATAAAAAAATCTTTAAATATCTCATTTAAAATCCTCCATTTTTATATCTTCAACACTATACTCAGAAAATTTGAACTTTTTGAGGTCATCAATATCCTTAGATGAATAAACCCGCCAATTACGCCAATCTCTTTTAGCTTTTCTTACTTTGCCAGAGTTTTCCCAACGAATAATAGTTTTAGGAACTACCCCTATTATCCTCGCACTTTGTGTTATTGTTAATCTATTACTTTCATCAAACATAAACTAAAATTCCTAATCTTTATTTGTTACCTAATATTTATTCTTTACCTTATATACGGTTCTTTATTTTTTTTAAAATTATAATTCATTTGTTCTTTGTATTTGATTGACTATTGACTATCATCTATCGACCGTTTACAAGCCATTGCTTGTAAACATATGTCCTAGTCTGTCCGAGATTGTATTATTAAGCATTTTTAATGCCATTATTAAATCCTTTTAAAAAACTTTTCCTAACATATTGATAAGTAAAACTTTATATTAAATATTATTTTAAAAGTTTTTGTAAGCGTTTACAGTCATAATTAAATGTTTTATTAATGTTGAAAAATATATCATATTTTATCATAAAAATACAAAAATCAACGATAAAGACTATTATCCTTTATCTTTTCCTTTATTTGTAGAGTTTAACTATTCGACGGGATGTTTATTTTTTTAGACACAGATTGGTTGGTAGTTTGCACTATTATATTTAAATTTTTTGCAGTTGTGCTGCTTTAAATTTTGGATCGTTAGTTATTAATTTTTTCAGACTTTTACGATCTATCATAATTTTGCGTATATTATGTGGGGATATCTTTAGATCTTCCCTATATTTAGCTACTGTTCTACGGGCTAATATAATCCCTTTGGCCTTTAAATTATCCGATATTTCGGTGTCTCTAAATGGTTTTTCTTTATTCTCACTCTCTATTATATCAATTATTTGATGTTTGACGTATTCTTGAGAAATCTTTTCACCTTCTAAACTTTTTAAGGCTGTAGTGAAAAAATAATTAAATTTAAACATGCCGCAAGGTGTAAGCATATATTTTTTATTAACAACCCTACATACAGTTGATTCATTTCGATCTACAATTTTTGCTACATCTTTTAATGTTAGTGGTTTAAGTAATGATCTATCATTATGATCAAAAAAATCTTTTTGTATAGCTACAAGACATTGCGCTATTTTTCTAATAGTATCCTCACGTTGAGAAATTGCTTTTATCAAACCTAAAGTTGCTTTTGCTTTATCTTGTATAAATTTTTTTGTTTCATCACAAACCTTCCCAGACTTGAAAAGGTTTAAATAGTAAGAGCTGATTTTTAGTTTAGGCAATATATTCGTGTTAACTATAACCTCGTAACGTCCCTCTATTTTCTCTAAAATTACATCTGGTAATGGGGAACCTAATTCTTGAGTATTTGATGAATCATATTCTCTACCAGGTTTTGGTTCTAAAGTAGAAATTAATTTTTTAGCATTATAAATATCCGTTATATCCACCTCAATTTTTTTAGCAATTTGTTTAAGATTATTTTTTGCAAGACACGAAAGATAATTTTTTACAATTTTATAAGCCAAAGATTTTTCCAATTTTCTAAATCTTAATTGAATTAGAAGACATTCTTTCAGATTCCTGGCTCCAATACCTACAGGTTCAAAATTATGAACCATATATAAAACTTTTTCTGCTTCCTTTTTAGTCAATCGTTGTTCATTAAAAATAGTTTTATTCAAAACATTAACGATTTCATCTATACTTGAACTCAAATAACCATTATCATCTAAATTAGTAACTATTGATTCAGCAATTTTATATTTTCGTTCAGATAAGACAAGCATTCTCAATTGTTTTAAAAGATGGTCTTCTAATGTTATTTTGTTTGTTATAAGACTTTCCATATAATCACGTTTTTTTTGAATATCATTTAAAGAGCTGCCTAAAGGATACTCTGTCCAATCTTTTTGACGTTTAAAAACATTTTCCATCTGTTTTATCGTATCAGGTTCTGATTCATAAATTTTTTCAACTTCCAATAAAGGATTTTCAGAACTTTCCGCTTCAATATATTCTTTCAACTCCATCAAAGGAAGCTGCAAAACATGCAACGATTGTTTCATATGAGGAGTCAAAGATAATGCTTGAGTTAATTTTTGAGACTGTCTTAATTTCATTTTATTCTCACCGTTTATCTATCAAAAAAAACATATATATTCTAATTTATTCTCCAAAATCCAACATTTTGAACTCTTTCATTTTATTGTACAAAGTTGTTCGATTTATACCTAAAAGCTCTGAAACTTTTTTACGGTTCCCCCTACATTGATTTAAAGCGTCTTTTATAATTGCTACTTCTGAAATTTTCAGAGCTTCTTTAAGATATAATTTTTTGCCTTGTTTAAGTACTGATGTGGGTACTTGTAATTCTTGTAAAAAATCAGGAAAATCCTCTTTTTCAATTGAATTACCTTTACATAATATCATGGCTCTCTCCATAATATTCTCTAACTCTCTAACATTACCCGGCCAGTTATAAGAAAATAAAATATTTTTAGCTTCTTCGGATATTTTATCGAATTTTCTATTTTTATTTTTTTTAGAAAATTCTTCTAAAAAATATTCAACTAATAAACCAATATCATCTTTTCTTTCCCTTAAAGGCGGTACGTCTATAGGAATTACATGTAACCGATAATATAAATCTTCCCGAAAAAGTTTTTGTTCAATAAGTTTTTTTAAATTTTGATTAGTCGCCGCAATAACTCTAACGTCTACATGTAAAGTTTTTGAATCACCGACCATTTCAAAATCACCTTCTTGTAAAACTTTCAACAGCTTAACCTGTAACTGAGGGCTAAAAGCATCAATTTCATCAAGGAATATTGTTCCTCCATTCGCTGTCTCAAATCTTCCTTTTCTATCCTTTACAGCACTAGTAAAAGAACCTTTGACGTGACCAAAGAGTTCACTTTCCAATAAATTCTCAGGTAAAGCCCCACAACTAACTTCAACAAAAGGTTTATCTTTTCTATTATCATCGCTATGGTGTAAAGCGTGAGCAATCAAACGTTTTCCGGTTCCGCTTTCTCCCTGTATCAAAACTGTAGCATTCGTCGGGGCAACTGATTCAATTAAATTATATATTCGCTGCATACCTTGGTTTTGCCCGATTATTTTATGAAATGTAGTACGATTATTAAGAGCAAGTCTCTGTTTTAATTCTATGTTTTCATCTATAATTAATTTTTGGTTATAAATTCTTTGAATTATAATCTTTATTTCATTATCAATTATAGGTTTAGTAACATAATCAAAGGCTCCTTCTTTCATAGCTTTTACAGCTGTCTCTATTGAACCATAACCTGTCGATAAAACTACAGCTATATCCGGATATTTCAATTTTACCTTTCTTAATAATGTTAATCCATCAACTTTCGGCATTTTCAAATCGGTTACAATTATTTCCGGCCGATTTTTTTTAATAAGTTCTAAGGCTTCTTCTCCATCAGATGCCTGATTAACTTTATATCCTTCTATTCTAAGAATTTCACACAATGATTCTCTTGTTAAGGGTTCATCGTCAACTACTAAAATATATTTATTTTTATTCATAAATTATAAAATTAAAAAATATTATATTATCAAAATTATTTTATACAGACTCCTTAATAAAAGGAATTTGAATAATAAAAGTGGCGCCTTCATTCTCTTTACTAATCAACTCAACTTTTCCGTTATAATTCTCTATAATTTCTTTAGTTATAGCTAACCCAAGACCTGTGCCTTCACCCATTCTCTTTGTTGTAAAAAAAGGATCAAATATCTTTCCCTGAATATTCGCAGGTATTCCAATTCCGGTATCACTAAATCTAAATTCTAAATAATTTTTTTTTAAGGATGTTTCAATCGTCAAAACACCACCTTTCTCTTTCATTGAATGATAGGCATTTTTTATTATATTAGTAAAAACTATTTTTAATCCGCTATCAACAACTTTAGGTAAATTTAACGCGAATTTTTTATCGGTAACAATATTATGCAGCATAGTATTATTTTTAAAAAGATATAAAACTTCTTCAATAGACCTGTTTATATCAATTTTCCTTTTTTGAGGAGTAAGACTCCAACAAAAATCTAATAAAGACCTTACAAGTACTGTAATTCTACTCAAACCTTCTTTTGTTTCTGATAAATATTTTTTAGCGACTTCTTTATCATCTAAACAATTCAAAGTTAAGTTAATATAACGGATTATCCCATCTAAGGGATTATTTATCTCATGCACAAAATTACCAACAAGTTTACCTAAAGATGAAAACTTTTTTGATTGATTCATTGAGTCTTTTAATGTTTCGATTTCTCTTGTTAAACTATTAACTAACAACTTTTGTTTTTCTAAAAAATTATTAAGGCTGGCAATTGATATACCTAAATACTTAGATATATTCAAAACTCTAAGTAGATCCTCATCATTAAAAGGAATACCTGTAGATTTATCCGTTATATTAACAACACCTATAAGATCCCCTGAATATTCTAAAGGAATAGATAAAAAAGATTTAGACTGATAATGGTCATATTTTGGAGTATCATAATAAAAAATCTCATTCTCAATATCTTTTACCAACAATGGCCTTCTTTCCAGAGCAACCTTACCTGAGATACCTTCTCCTAACTTTTTACGTGAACCCTCTAAATTAATATGATTAGAATTTTTAGCAATTGCTAAAACCAATTCATTTTGATCTTTATCAAAAAGGAATATCGATCCTGACATAGCTCCGGCAGCTTTCATGCATAATGATAAATCCTCAAAAAGTAAATCTTTAAATAAATCTAGAGCTTCTTTTTCCATACTATCCGAAGAGAAAGCATTTTGAAATATATCAGTTTTAGTATTGTTATCTAGATTTAAAATTATCCCTGATCTCATTATTTTATTGTAACCCCCTAATAGATAGAAAAAACCTATGTAGTCGCCTCCCAGCAACATTTAATGTGTATATATATGTAACATAAATAGACACTAATGTCAAGAATCCCGACATAATAACTTTTCTCCAATAGTTTTTGAAAATTAGATAAAAGGTTAAGAAATATCTAGGTTTCCCTCTCCAAGAATAACTTATTTATTGAGAAAAATTATTTCATTTTAAAAGGGGGGCCACTTACCAGTCAAAACTGGCAAGTGTCCAAGTAACCATTTCCAATATTCCTAATATAAAAATGTTGATCAATTTAATTAATTTGATAATATATTTTCAATTTGACCAATAATATCTAATGGATAAAAAGGTTTTTCTAAACAAGCCTTCATATTGCAATTTTTTATATGCTGATTATACTTTTTCTCATCATAGAAACCTGTCATAGCAATGATAGGAATTTTAGCTGTTTCCGGAAAATGCTGTAAACATTCTGCAACCTCGTATCCATCTACATTATCCATTCGAAGATCAAGCAAAATCACATCAGGTTCCATTTTTCTTGCAAAACTTAAAACACTAGAACTATCATAAGTTACAATAGGATAATAACCACTCAGTTGAATTATTTCTTTCAACTGAGATAAAAACTCAATATCATCATCAACTATCATAATTTTTTCACCAGCCATTTTAAAGCCCCTTTTTATGAATTTATTTTTTTTGCACTTTGTCTAGTTTCCTTTTCTTTTATTATACCAATAGAAGAATCAATGTGAATGGGCTACTTCCTCTTTATTCTGACCTATTTCCCCTTAATGAGACTTAGGTTTTTCAAAGAAAAACCTGTAGCTCGAATTAAAACACCCGGAGTTCGGGTCAACTTTCAAAGAAAGTTTACCCGATATTTAGCGCAGGGGGTAAAATCAATGACTTAGGTTTTTAGAATAAAATCTGTACTTGAACCATTGTATAACTCAAAAATCTTTCACATTTTTGAGCAGGTCCCAGTGTTAACAGTCCGGGGAATTTTCTCTTCGAGAAAATGCACGGCTGTAAACCTATAGCTCGAATTCCTGCCTGCCGGCAGGCAGGAAAACACCCTGAGTTCGGGTCAACTTTCAAAGAAAGTTTACCCGATATTTAGTGCAGGGGATAAAATCAATGACTTAGATATTTCAAAAAGGATTAAATAAACGATAAATGGATGTTTTCATCAACATAATTTTTCTGAATATGTAAAGATTTTATCCTTTAGATTTATTACGTTTTTTATTTTTTCTTGCCATTTTACGGCAAAATTGTGTAGGAGTAAGAGTGATGAATTTTTTAAATTGCCGCGAAAATGATTCCGAATTTTGGTATCCTAGTTTCTCTGCAACCTGATTTATATTATAGTTAGGGTTTAGTAACAATTCTTTAGCCAAATCTATTTTCTTTAATAACCTATAATCAGTAAAGTCCATTCCTACAAATTGTTTAAATACTCGGCTTAAATATTTTGGACTTAGAAATACTAAATCTGCAGCATCTTCTAAATGAACTCTTTTAGAACAATTTCTTTCTAAAAAATGTTTCACTTTCTCTATTTTCGCTTCTAAACCATTTGTTATTATCCCCTTATTCTCGCTTCTTTTATCTAAAATATTTTTAATAATTTCCCTAGTTTTGTCTATATCGCAAGGTTTTTCAATATAATCATCCGCATGTCCCCTAAGAGCTTCTATTGCCACATCCGTGGAACTATGTCCAGTCAAGATTATAATTGAAGGTGCGCCTATCATTTTATTTATTTTCTTTAATGTCTCAATTCCATTTATACCTGACATATTTACATCAAGTATAACTAAATCTATATCATTAGGTTTTAACAAAATCTCTAAAGCTTCTTCACCGCTAGATGCTTCTATTATACCTAAACCATCAAAACACTCAATAAACCCTTCGCGAAATAGATTATCATCATCAACTAACAAAATATTTTTAAGCATCTTTATTAAACCTTAAATTTTATCTAATTCATAAGATTTTAGATATCTATACTACTATTATAGTATTGATAATGTTTACTTTTGTCAACATCTCAAAAAAAATATTTTTTATATAATTAATGATAAAAAACACTTAAAATCTCTTTATTAGTTTCTTTTTCTTATAAGCTAATTTGGAAAATATTATCCCTATTTCATAAAGGAAAATAAGCGGAATTGCCATCAAGATTTGAGTAACCATATCCGGTGGTGTTACTATTGCAGCTACCACAAAAATTACTACAATGGCTTCTCTTCTCCGTTTTCTTAATTGATTAGGTGTTATTATCCCAATTTTTGTTAAATATATAAGTACTATCGGCAATTGAAAAACTAAAGCAAAAGAAAAAGATAAAGTAAATAGAAAAGAAAGATATTTGTCTACAGTTATCATTGGGATAATTATGTCAGTTGAAAATCCCAACAAAAAATTCATGCTTATCGGCACAATGACAAAATAACCGAATAAAACTCCTAAAATAAAAAAAATCAATGATATTGGACAAAAAATATAAACATATCTTTTCTCTTTAGGTAACAACCCTAACGAAATAAATTTCCATATCTGATAAAGAATAAACGGCGTAGAAATAAAAAACCCGATAAAAAGAGCAATCTTTACGTTGGCGACAAAGGCTTCTTGAGGTGTTATAAATATCAGTTTACCGACGGGTATAGCAAAAAAGGCTATTATACTTTGAGCACTAGTTGAAACTACTATCGAGCACAGTACAAAACAGACCACAGATTTAAGTATGCAACCCCTTAATTCATCCAAATGCTGTACTAGTGTAACTTTATTATCGATCTCCATTAATAATAATAAATTAGAAATTAAGTTTTTTTCTTCTCGTCCTCATCATCAGTTTCTTCCTCAATCTCATCTTTCACCTCTTTAGCCCCTTTCTTAAATTCTTTTATTGACCGGCCTAAAGCTTTAGCAACCTGAGGTAACTTTGTAGACCCAAAAAATAATAATGCTATAAGAAGAATAACTATTAATTCACTCATTCCAAATCTCAACATTTTTCCTCCTTAGGTTAAAGTCTTTTGTAAAAATCCTTCTTTTCCTGATGCCAAAATCAATTTTTATAAATAAATATTAATTTACTGATATTATTCATATCCTATACCTATCTTTATTTTACTTTAAACTCTACCAATATCAATCAATAATTGCGTCAATGATTGCACAAAATTGGTTAATTCTTTATAATATACAATTCAAAAAGAATCAACTACCCCGCAGCAAGAGCTACGGGGTAACAAAGGTTTCCCCTAAATAACTTTTCCGCAGTAAACTGCGGGGAATTAAACTCAAGATCCTTCGACTAGTTTTACTTGCTCAGGATCAATTCGACTACAGATTTTTCTCCGTAAAATCTAAGTCTCATTGATTAAAACAATATAGGCCTATAATCAATTGCAAATGGTCTTCAGTCTCTTTTCTATATTTTTCTTTTCTTTAAACCAATCATATAACATACTGCGTTAGCAAAATATATGATAAACATATGACATAAAGGCTCTGTCTCGGACAAAAACAAGCACTGTCTACGGTATTTATCATTCCATATTATACTGAAATTGTCTTATAAAAAACATGATTTTGTAAATTAATCTATTTGTCTTGTCTTTATTTACTGTACGGGCATGCCCGTACCCTACGATATTTTTATTTTTTCTCTTATTTTTTTTACGCAATACGTTTTTATCTTCTTCTCTCTCTTTTAACCCATTTAACCAATCTCCTATTTCAGCCGAAGGCTGATCAGCCTCTGGCTGAAACTATTGAACCAATCACCATTAAACCAATTTTTTCTATCTTGTTTTTTATGATTGTCTTATCCCTATATCTGTGTAAAATAATTAATGATAAATATATTGATAGAATTTAAATAATTATTTGGTAAAAATAACAATGAAAATAACCTTAGCAAAATCTGCAGGCTTTTGTTTCGGAGTAAAAAGGGCTTTAGATATAGCTCAAAATGCTTTAAAAAAGAACCATCAAGTGTGTATGCTCGGTGATATTGTTCATAATGAAGATGTCGTTAAAACCATAAATCAATTAGGAATTAAAAAAATTAAACAGTTACGAAAAGCTAAGGATAGGACTCTTTTAATTAGAGCTCATGGGGCAGCTTCAAAAACCTTTAAAAAAGCAATTAGTTTAGGCTATAAAATTATTGATGCAACATGTCCTATGGTTAAAGAAATTCATAAAATAGCCAAAGAGGCCGAACAAAACGGTTATTCAATCATCATTATTGGTGATAACAAACATGATGAAGTTAAAGGCATAATGGGCCAGCTAAAAAACAAATCACTTGTTATTCAAAGTATTGATGATATTCCGATAAATAAAATAAAAAAAGCTACGATTGTCGTTCAATCAACTCAAAATTTTGAAAAAACTTTATTTTTAATAAAATTTTTAAAAAAAAATATAAAACAAGTTAAAATTTTTAATACCATATGCCAACCTACCAGAATTAAACAAAAAGAAATAAAAGTGCTTCCTTTAAAAAATGATGCCATGATTATTATCGGTTCAAAGACAAGCGCCAATACTCACCGTCTTTTTGAAATCTCCAAAAGTCTAAATAAAAAAAGCTATTGGATAAATTCTCTCTCCGATATAAAAAGAACTTGGTTTAAAAATATACAGACGGTAGGTATAACTGCCGGAGCCTCAACTCCCGATAAGACTACAAATGAGATTATTGAGTATTTATCGAAAATCAAATAAAAAAAATAACTGCAAATTTTTTATTCATAAAATATTAAAAATTAATGAAATCTAAAATACTCGATCTTCTTAAAAACCAATATCCTTCACCAAAAATATCTTTAAATTTTAATAATACTTTAGAATTATTAGTCGCGACTATTCTTTCAGCCCAGTGCACTGACAAACAGGTTAATATTGTTACTAAATTACTTTTTAAAAAATATAAAACTGTTAATGATTATGCGACTGCTGATTTAAGAATCTTTGAGGCTGCTATTAATTCTGTCGGATTTTATCATAATAAAGCAAAAAATATAATAAATACTTCAAAGAAAATATTATCTGTATTCAACGGTAAAATTCCGGAATCTATGGACAAATTAATAACCCTTCCCGGTGTAGCGAGAAAAACTGCCAATATCATACTTTTTCATGGATTTAACAAAATAGAAGGTATTGCTGTAGATACCCATGTAAAAAGAATCAGCCAAAGATTAGGGCTAACTATCAACACTAATCCAGATAAAATCGAAAAAGATCTTATGTCTTTACTGCCTAAAAAAGAATGGGGTATACTCAATAATCTGATAATTCATCACGGCCGAACAATATGTACCGCAAAAAACCAAAAATGTGGGGAATGTGTTCTATCAAAACTTTGCCATTTTTATAAAATAAATAAAGAAATTTATTTATTATAAATCAAGATTCAAAAAATCATTATCTATTCTTCCCAAAACTTAAATCTATCCCCAATTTGAGAAGTGATTATAGCATGCCTGTCTGGAGCAAGCATAAGTGCCTCATGTATTGAATTGTCAAAGGTATAAAGTTCGACATGTTTACCATAATGCTCTCGAACTTCACCTATGACTTCAACAAAGTCCGAATCGCCTGTAACAAGTGCGGCCGTATCATATTGATTACCTACTGCCTTGGAGAACATATCTAAAGAAATCTTAACATCAACACCTTTTTGTATCCATCCGCCAGAAACATGAACTAATCGGCCTAACTTCACCTGGAAATACGGTATTTCAATTTTAAGATTTTTGAAATATTCATGTTGGTCATTAAAAGTCTGAGGATTCTCATCTTTGCTAAATTCTGAAGAGTAATAACAACACCTCACTAAGGTCCTTCTTCCGGTTATCCATCTTATTAAATTTTTCCATTTAATATCTTTTCTTCGAACAGGTCTTTTCTTGCCTCTTATTTCTTTCATCTTTTGAACCGCGTATTCTGCATCAATAAAAATCATTATTCTATTCATTTTTTTCTCCATTACTAAATATATTTATTCTTTTAATTAGTATACCATTTTATTCTCTAGCAATGTCCATTTTTTTAAAAGTTTCTTACATTGTTCATTCTTAAATTTAGAGTAAATCTCCATTGAACAGTTGCCTAACGTTTTCATTCTATTACTTGAAATTGTTAATTCATTAAATCCTGCTTTTTTGGCGTCAAAAATAGTTGTACCATAAACTACTATATTTATTTTTGCCCAATGTATCGCACTAAAACACATCGGGCAAGGTTCAGTAGTAGAATAAATAACACAACCGGACAAATCAAATGTTTTAGTTTTTTTAGAGGCTTTTCTAATCGCATTTATTTCAGCGTGACAAGTAGCATCGCCTCTTAAAACAGTATTTCGCGCAATAGCAATTATTTGATCCTCTTTTATAATACACGCTCCAAACGGTCCGCCTTCTAGCTTTTTAAAGTTTTTATTAGCTTCTTTAATAGCTAAATCCATATATATTTCATTCAATTTTATCATATATTGTCGATATTTGTTTCCAATTGCTTCTGATTGATAATTGTCCCTATAATAAAATTATTAATCTTCTTCTTTTAGGACAATAAATCGTCTATTCACAAAACAATATAATCCGCTTCTCACTGTTCAACAATGTTATCAAAATTATTTTATAGAACATAATTACATTAAATATTCTCTATACATGAAAAATCATGAATAACTATTCTTCGTTTCCATCTACCTGAAAGATAATACCCAAAATTTAAAATTAAAGCTACCAAAACACTAAAAAGAATAGCTATCCAAATCCCATTTTCCTTAAGCTGAGTATGTCCGCCTAAAAAATAAGCTAATGGTATCCTAACTACTAGCATAGATATGACTGTAAACCCCATAAGATAATGAGTATCTCCTACTCCAGTAATTATTCCTTGTACTGATAATACAAAGGCAAATAAAAAATAAGTTAAACTTATTATACTTAAATATTCTACAGTACTGTTTATTACTATTAAATTACTGCTAAACATTTTCGCAATATGATATGGGAACATATTGACTAACATAAATAATATCAGTGAATAACTAAAAGAAAAACCTATTGCCCAAATTAGAATCTGAGAGACTCGTTTAAATTTTTTTGCTCCAACATTTTGTGCTGTCATCGAAGAAGTAGCTATACAAATAGAAAGTGCTGGCAAAAAGACAAACATATCGACTCGTGAACCTATTCCATAAGCCGCTGTCAAATGAGCCCCAAATCTGTTTACAAGTGCTATTATAGCTATCCAGCTAATAGATCGAACCATAATATGGAATGAAACCGGCGTTGCAATACTAACTATTTTTTTTACAATTAAATAATCCAATTTTAATTTCCATTTACTCAAATTTAAAAAATGATTTTTCTTTATCAATAGAACATACCCTAGAAATAATCCTATAAAAGAAGAAATAACTGTTCCCAAAGCTGACCCGGCAACGCCTAACCTCGGAAATGGTCCAAAACCGACAATAAGGATTGGTGTTATTATTATATTTATAACTACTGTTATTAAAAATATCAAAAGTGGAGTCTTTGAATCGCCTAATCCTCGTAAAACTGCGGCAAACCAGCTATAAAAAGCTTTTATAACCATTCCTACCGAAATAATTACCAAATAAGTCGCAGCATCAGATTTTATATTTTTTGGAGTATTTAATAATTCAAGTATATCTGAACTGAAAATGATAGCTAATATCGAAATAATTCCTGATATAAATAAAACTACAAAAAAAGCGTTTTTTAAAACTTCGGATAAGAATTCTTTATCTTTAGCCCCATACGATTGACCGACAAGGATATTAGTTGCTACACTTAACCCAATAATAAATGCCATAAAGAAAAAAAATATCGGAAATGTTGCCGAAATTGCAGCTAAAGCCTGATGACCTACAAGCCGGCCCACCCATATAGCATCAATAACAAGATACAGTGCTTGTAAAATATCTCCCGCAATTATAGGTAAAGCAAACCTAAATAATTGGTTTGGTATACTACCTTTTGTAAAGTCTCTCACAAACAGTTAATCCTTTTAATTTAATACAGACATTTTGAATTTATAGAAATTATATCCTTCTGGATAAAAAAAGCGGATAACTATGCGCACTTCTTTTATTATGGCACATAAGCTCACTCCTCTCAAGGTGTTAAGAATATCAACTGATCTAAATAATGGCGCTGTTGCATAATAGTATAAGCGCCTGATTTCAACGATTAAAAAATGATTACACCGATAAAAAAGTTAATGTTTTCAATCTTTGTAATCAATAATTAATCTGTGTAATCAGGGATTGTTGCATTTTGCAACAGTCCCATCATATCAAAAAAATATTCCAAATGAATTCTATCTGGAATCTTTTCTTTTTTTAGCTATAACAACTACAGGTCTATTTCCTTTTGTATCCTTTTTGAAAAACCTTAAAATAATTTCTGCTTCTTCAAAAGGAACATTAATAAAAGAAAATTTATCAAATATCTGAACATCATTAATTTTTCTATCATCCACATGAACTTTATTTTTTATAAAATCAACTAATCTCCTGGGACTCATTCCATCCATCTTCCCTAAAGCTACAAATAACCTTGTTTTACCCTTTATATCAATAAACGAGTTTTTTGAGGTTTCTCTTATTTTATTATAATTTTTGATTTCTAACTCTTCTTGAAAGAAATGTTTTAAAAGTGCCGAACATACCTCTTCAGGTTTATTCTCAACGAGCATTTCAGATGCAAGTTCAGAATAATTACTACAGTCCCCTTCCTTAATTACTTTTAAAATATCCTTTTTTAATCTTAATTTTTTAGAATTTATTATATCCATAATTTCAGGTATTTTTTCTTTACGAATTTTACTTTTAGCTAACTTCTGAATATAAGTCAATTTCCTATATTCTGAAGGCGTAATAAAAGTTATCGCTGTTCCTTCCTTACCCGCTCTACCGGTACGGCCTATTCTATGAACATATGATTCAGGATCTTGAGGCAGTGAATAATTAATTACATGCGTTAATTCTACAATATCTATTCCTCTGGCCGCTACATCTGTTGCTACTAGAATATTAGCTTTACGTCTCTTAAATTTATCTAATATTCGTTCTCTCTGATATTGAGAAATATCTCCATGCAAAGCTTCCGCGGAATAACCTCTTTCCATAAGCTTATTCGCTAAGGTATCAACATCTACTTTAGTTCTACAAAATATTAATCCGTAAAACACATTTTCAATATCTATAATGCGGCATAAGGCTTCAAGTTTATCTACCATATTTACTTCAAAATATATTTGATCTGTTAAGTTAATTGTAAGTTTTTCTTCAGTTGCTTTTACTAACTCATATTTTTTCATATATTTTTCTGCTAATCTCAAAATTCTGTCAGGCATTGTCGCAGAAAAAAGTAAAACTCTTTTATTTGAATTAGTGCTTTTCAAAATCTCTTCCACATCATCAATGAAACCCATATTCAGCATTTCATCAGCTTCATCCAATATCATATTGGAAATATCTTTTAATACTAAAGTTTTTCTCTTTATATGATCAATAACTCTACCTGGAGTACCAACTACTATATCAACCCCTGATTTAAGTCTCCTTAGCTGCTGTTCTATCGATTGTCCACCGTATATCGGTACTATTTGCAAACGTTTACTGCCTTTTAAAGAATTAATTTCCTCGGCAACTTGTATTGCTAACTCCCTAGTAGGTGTAAGTATTAAAACTTGAACATATTTTGAATTTTCTTTAAGCAATTCAATAAGAGGAAGACCAAAGGCAGCTGTCTTTCCTGTCCCAGTTTGAGCTTGGCCAACAATATCTTTATCCGTACTTAAAAATAGTGGGATTATCCTTTCCTGAATTTTAGACGGTTCTTCAAAACCTTTTTTCTCTAAAGCTTTTAAGGTAATATCTGATAGTCCTAATGCCCTAAATTTTGCTAATTTAACCATTTGTACACACTCCTTTTGAAATCAAAAAAAATCGATTGCCCATAAAGGCCGCAGATAAAACCACTAGATTTTACTGTTTTTGCCCGAAGAATTATTGAGGAATTTTCGGAATAGTATTCTCGATATATTTATTTATAATAAAAATTCGAGCACTGACCCAATTAAACATCGGGATATCCCAAAAATTTGTATATGTTTCGCTTTAGAAGTAACCATTATAAATTCTTTATTTATAAAAGGTTATAAAACCAATTAACATCGTGAAACAATTTTTTGGGTTAAATCTTTTCTGATATGTATCATAAAATATTTTTTCAACCAAAT
>JAGLSE010000100.1 GCA_023135905.1 Candidatus Omnitrophota bacterium | reverse complement strand
TTCGTGGTAAAGGTGTATTTTTTTAATGAAAATTTTCGAGCAATCTTTCAATTTCTTTTTCTTCAAGAAGATAATTTACTTCCTTTGCTTTAAAATTTTTACCATCATCAATATATAAGCTAATTGCTTTATTTATTAAATTTTTGCCTTTAATATAGTTACCTGCAGAATAATTGGCCATTCCTATTAAACTAAGATAATCTGGATTATCTGCAAACAATTCTTCTAATTTTTCTAAATATTTAATCGATTCTGCATAATTCCCTAAATAATAATATGAAACCCCTAGCTGATAAATAGCGCTAGAATCATCCGGTTTGTGTTTTATTAGATTTTTATAGCATTTTATTGATTTATCCGCCTCACCTAAGGATTGGTATGCATTCCCTAAGTTATAATAAATATCAATACTTTTTGAACTAATTTCGAGTACTCTCTCGTATGCATCAATAGACTTTTGATATTCCCCTTCCATATAATAATAAGCACCTTTGAATAAATTGGATACATACTCTTCTGAAACTCTGGCAACTCGAACCCCCTCAATGATACTAAGCGCGCTCTTTGCATTACTATTTGTTGGATCAATTTTTAATAATTTATTAAATATATCTTGAGCATCTAAAAAAAACCCTTTTGAAGCAACCCTTAACCCTTCTTTAAACATTTGAGCTGTATTGCCTGTCCATAACTCTCTGCTCTGGAAGAATACAGGTTTCCGACCTTTTATATCCTGTATATCCTCTATCATATATTCTTTATCTTCCCCATTTACCCGTATTTGTATACATTTACCAGTTCGTTCTAAAATTATACCAGATATCTCTTCTCCCGTATTTAATTTTACAACAGCCGCTTGCAAAGAAAAATTTGTTATAAAACTTATAAAAATAAACAATCTCAATACTATATTTTTTTTATCTTTTTGTTCCATAATCACTTTTAAATCTATTTAGAATTCGCACTATCAAAAATCCCGACAACTAGCTCTACTGATTGCATCTACACCAAATTTTTCTTTTATTTTATCTACAGCCAAATGAATATTTTCTTTTTTAATATCTCGTAAATCATATAATAAACTATCTTTAATTTCTTGAGATAAAAAATTAGAAACTTTCACACCAATAAGCCTTATTTTTCTATCTTTCACATCACAACTATAAAAAAGGTTTTTAACTGTCTTATAAATAATATCAATAAAATTGGTACACCTATTTAAAGGTTTTGACCGTGTATAAGTAGAAAAATCATCTAATCTAATTTTTAAAGTGATCAGTTTAGCTTTTAATTTATTTTCTCTAAGCTTGAACGAGACTTTCTCTGAAAAATTTATTAAAAAATTTTCTATAACTTCTTTATTATTAACATCCTTCAAAAATGTATGTTCATGACTTATAGATTTCACTTTTTCTATTTTTTCAACAATTCTTTCATCTATACCATTAGCCAAAAACCATAAATCTAATCCATTCTTTCCAAAAGTTTTCATTACATCTTCTTGATTTAATCTCGCTAAATCTCCTATGGTCTTAATACCAATATTGTTTAAACCAACTTCACCTTTAACTCCAACTCCCCATAACTTTCTTACATTGAGAGGCCAAAGAAATTCTAGGAGTTTATCCTTAGTAACCTCTACTAAACCATCAGGTTTATTTAGGTCTGAAGCTATCTTAGCAGAGGTTTTAGTAGGCCCTACCCCTACAGAAGCTGTCAAACCTAATTCGTTTTTGATACGTGTTTTAATATTTTGACAGGTTTTTAATACTGTTTCAAAAATATGATAGCTCCCTGAAATATCTAAAAATGCTTCATCTATGCTTACAGGTTCTACAACAGGTGTAAATTCATAAAGTAATTTAAAAATTTTTTGAGAAACATTAAAATACTTAACCATATCAACCGGCAAAAATATTGCGTGTGGGCATTTTCTATAAGCAAAAGATATAGGCATTGCCGAATGAATACCAAAATTTCTGGCTTCATATGAACAAGTTGAAACAACTCCTCGTCCCTTACCTTCTTTTGGATCAGCACCTATAACAACTGGTTTACCTTGAAACTCTACATTATCCCGCTGTTCTACCGCTGCAAAAAATGCATCCATATCTACATGTACAACGAACTTATTCATTATAAAATTGCATATGACTTATTTTAAAAGTTTAATAAAATATATTTAAACAATAGCTATTAAATTTGTCTTAACCTTATGGTTTCTATCCTTTTTAAAACCGGTGGATGGCTATAATCTAAAAACACTTTTAAAGGATGTGGAGTCAAATTAGACAAATTATCTATAGACATTTTTTTTAAAGCAGAAATAAAAGCTTCTGGTTCATTAAAAGTTTTTATCGCATATGAATCAGCTTGATATTCATTTTTTCGTGATAAATAATTTAAACAAATCGAAAGAATGACATTTATCGGCGCATAAAGAAAACCAAAAAATAACAATCCTGCATATACTGAAATATCCTGCATTTTAAAAGCCGCAAACAATTCTACATTCTTTATGAACAATGACATGATAATAAACATTATGCCGTTAGTAACAATCGATATGATTAACTGTTGTAATATGTGTTTCTTTTTATAATGCCCAATTTCATGAGCTAAAATAGAGACTAGTTCACTAACACTATGTTTTTCTATTAGTGTATCGAACAATACAATACGTCTATATTTACCAAAACCGGTAAAAAATGCATTAGATTTTGTAGAACGTTTTGAACCGTCCATTGTGAAAATACCCTTCATTTTAAAGTTTTGATGTTTTGAATATTTCTCTATAGCCTCCTTTAGTTCTCCTTCTTCTAAGGGTAAAAATTTATTAAAAATAGGCATTATTAACACTGGCGCTATAAATAATAGGAATACTTCAAAAATAGTTACCCCAGTCCAACACCAAAACCAAGCCCAATTACCGGTTTTTATAAAAAACCATAAAATTCCCGAAAAAATTATACCGCCAAGTATTATAGATAAAATCCAGCCTTTTAATAAATCAAAAATAAAAGTTTTTATAGTCGTACGATTGAAACCGTATTTTTCTTCGATAAAAAAAGTGTCATATATTGAAAATGGTAAGTTAATTATTTGAGCTCCAAAAAAAATTATTACTATAAAAAATAATCCAGTAGGAATAACTTCTAAATTAAAACTCCGAACAAATTGATCAATTGAGTTAAATCCGCCTGTTAATATCAAATAAATGATAATTATATTTATTACAGTACTTTGAATTATTTTAAAATAGCTATTATCTTTTAAATAATTCTGTGATTCATAGTATTTTTTAGGATCATATAAATCTTTAAACTCTTTAGGTAACTGCGGGTTAGCAGATGATATATTCAATAATGATGTCGACAAATTCAATAAATATATACCAACCAAAACAAATAAGATAATAAAAAGATATATATTCATAAGTTTTATTTATATTTTCAAATCAATAAAATTTATTTACTATTGATTTTAATATCTCAATAAATTTTTAAAAAAGTTAGTCAAATAAAATGTCTTTATTTTGCTCTATTTATTTAAATATAAAGTTTGGGTTGGAAACGCAAATTCTATATTCATTTTATCAAATTCTTCTTTAATAATAAAATTAATGCTTTGCTGAATATCCATATATTTATTATAATCTCCGCTTGAAACATAGTAAACAACTTCAAATATCAAGCTAAAATCTCCGTAAGAAAAAAAATGGGCTCTATCAAAAACGGTATTTTCTAATGATTTTACTGCATTCTCTATTATCTTAGGTACTTCTTTAAGCTGCTTGAGAGGAGTTTCATAAACAACCCCTAATTTGAAAACTACTCTGCGTTTTTGCATTCTTTTATAATTTCGAATACGTGAATCTGTAAGGTCAGAATTGGAAAATACTAACTGTTCTCCACTAAGACTGCGTACACGAGTAGTTTTTATCCCAATATGTTCTATTGTTCCGAGGAGTTCACCAACAATAATAAAATCTCCTACCTCAAATGGGTGATCGAAAATTATAGAAAAATAACTGAATAAATCTTTTAATACAGTTTGAGCAGCTAAAGCGATAGCTACCCCTCCAATACCTAAGCCTGCGATAACACTTGACACTTTAAATCCTAAATTATCCAAATAAAAAATAAAAGCAAGTGTCCATATGATAAATTTTATTATACTAAGAGCCGCCCCGAAACTACTCTCAAAAGTTTCAATTTGTCCTCGTTTTTTCCAATACATACGAAAACTTATGCTTACTATTCGGACAAAAAGATATACTAAAGAAAACGTTATTACTGTCATCATAGCCTTATTAATGAATTTACCGAATTCTAGATTTAAATTCAAAGTTTTTATACTAAAAAATAAGGCCAAAAAATAAAAAATCGGCACAATTAATCGTTCAAGAATATGTACTACAAAATCATCAATACCTGTCGATGTCTTTTCTGCCCAATTTTTTAGTTTTTTCACCAATAATCTATTAAATATATTTGCGATAATAATACCTACTAAAAATATTACTAAAGCTATGCAATATTTGAAAACTTCATTACCAAAAAATACTTGTTTCAAGAGACTATCTAACATATTTTCCATATTTATACTAACTCCTCAATTAACTATCAGTTATTCTTTTGCGTTACTAAAGCATCCTGCAAATCATATTCATTAAGAAAACCTAGTTCTTTTAAAGTTTCTCCCAATATAAGACCCTTTTTCCAATGTATGCTGAGTGCTTCATCCAACTGTTCACGAGAAACTTTCTTATTCTCTAGTAATATTTGCCCTAAAGGTTTGTATGAACTTGGACCAGCATTTTCATTGGTACGTACAATATTATTCGAAGCAAATTTATTATCTCGACGATCAGTCATAAATTTACTTCCCGGGATTCTTTTAATATAACCCTTTATTTCGGCAATTTTTTCATTAACCTCAACAGTACTCTTTATCTCAGTCCCAGATTCCTTATTTACAACAGCAATGGAAACACTCATTATAGGGATTTTCTTAGTCCTATTTGTCCTATCTTTAGCTACTATGAATCCTTGTTTTCTATCCTCTTCTTTATAATGGAAGGGTGCTACTTCATCAAACTTTTTAATAAAATTATGACAAATCTTGCCACATTTATCGGGAGTACTTATTATTGCAAAATCATCTCCACCTATATGACCAATAAAATCGTCACTGTTACCGCATTCCTTTAAATTTGTAAATAATAAATACGCAGTATGTAAAATAACTCTATCTCCCTTTTGATAACCATAAACATCATTGTAACATTTAAAATTATCCAAATCGAAATATGCAAAAGAAAAATTATCACCACTATTTATTCGAGTTTTCAAGACATCTTCAAGTGTCCTTCCTCCCGGCAATCCGGTCAAAGAACTAGCTTCCATGCTATATTTACATCTACGTATAGTCATTTCAATTCTAATACGCAAATCTAAAGGGTCAGGAGGCTTAATTAAATAATCATCAACGCCTTGCTTAAGATTCAATAGCTGACCCCGTAACTGGCGTTTGTTAATAAGAGTTATTACTGGGATAAATGCTGTAGTAAAATTGTCTTTAAGTAAGCGACATATATCCAATTGCTCTTTACTTGCTGACTGAACATCCACTACTATAACCTCAGGCGAGATTTTTTTTATAGTTTCAATATCATCTATTCTTGTACTATTATTCGAAGAATTTCTTAAAAAAACTTCATATCCCCAACCATCCAAACAAAAATTAAGAACATTTTTTAAATTTTCATCAGATGAAATTATTAGAATTTTCGTTATATTCTCCATACTTTTTTATTATACCACTGTTTTCAGAATAAGCATAACATTGATTTTATTAAGTTTTTTGAGGGATAATACTATAAAATATATATTTGCTGGAATATCTGAAATTATTGCGAAAGGCACCATCCTTAAGATACAGCACTAATACTATTATGTAATAGCACCATAATAG
>JAGLSE010000010.1 GCA_023135905.1 Candidatus Omnitrophota bacterium | reverse complement strand
AAAATTTGGAAAAAGGCGAGGTTACATAAGTATAAAGGATTTATTCAAATAGTTTTTTTGGTTAAATTGGGAGACTTGTAAATTATTTCATGATTAAAAAAGAGATTATTCAATGGTTGGCGTCAGTTAATACCAGGGCTTTATTGGATAAAGCTGATAAAACAAGAAAGAAGTATTGCGGTAATAAAATATTTATTAGAGGCTTAATTGAGTTTTCTAATGTTTGTGTTAGGAATTGTAAGTTTTGCGGGTTAAGAAGGGATAATAAAAGAATAAAACGTTACCGCTTGCAGCCTGAGGAGATTTTAAAAATATCAGGCAGGCTTGTCCGTAAAGGGATTAAAACAATTGTCTTGCAGTCGGGAGATGATTTTTATTACACAAGACGAATTTTTTGTGAACTTATAAAAAGTATAAAAGATAGATTTCCTGATATAGCCATAACTCTTTCATTGGGAGAAAGGCCGCTATCTGAATATAAAGCATTTCGTGAGTATGGGGCAGACAGGTATTTATTGAAACATGAAACTATAAATGAAAAATTTTATAGTTCGCTTTGTCCCGGTCAATCTTTAAAAAAAAGGATAAAAATCCTAGAATATTTAAAGAAAATCGGTTTTCAGGTTGGGGTGGGCAACATTGTAGGTCTTCCCGGTCAAACCCTTGATGATTTAGCCGAGGATATTATATTTTTTAAGGATTTCAAACCGGATATGCTTAGCGTAGGACCTTTTCTTCCTCAGAGACAGACGCCTTTTTTTAAAAATAGCGTTCCGGATATAAAATTAGTTTTAAAATGTATAGCTTTAAGCAGGATTGTTTCTAGAGAGTCTCATATGCCGGTAACAACATCTTTAGCGTCTCTTAGTATAGATAAAGGAATTGTTTTAGGATTGAAAGCTGGGTGTAATGTTATTATGGTTAATTTTACTCCATATAAACAGAGGAAACATTATAGGATTTATGATAATAAAATAAAAGTAGATATAAAAATAGTTGGCGATATGCTTAAAAAGGCAAAAAGAAAGATATGTTTGGAGAGAGGAGATTCCTTTAAATTTGCTGTTTTGGGAATTCTTGCCGGAGTTTATATTGGCTTTGGAGCTTCATTGTTTACTTTAGAAGGTAGTGATACTGTGAAGTATGTGGGTGCAGGTATAGTCAAGATTCTTGTGGGAGCTGTGGTTTTCTGTTAGTAGTTATCTCGGGGCAGAATTTTTACCGACAATAATTTGATTTTGATGAGTGTTTTGATAAGAGAGTGAAATTTGGGTTATGAAATGTTGTGCAAATGGGGTGTTGTCAATTTTTAATAAAAGAAATGGAAAATATGGGGTTGATTTTAAATGAATTTGAATAATATTAAAGGTAAAAAAACTTTCTCAACAGAAACAATAAAACGGCTAAGTTTGTATTTAAGAAATTTAAAAAGAATAAGAGATTCAGGTATTAATATTATATCTTCTGATCAGATTTCTCAATTTTTAGAAGCGACACCGGTTCAATTTAGGAAAGACTTATCTTATTTTGGCGGATTTGGCAAAAGAGGTGTGGGGTATAATGTCGAAAGGTTAATAAAAGAAATTGAAAGTATATTAGGTGTTAATAAAGAATGGAAAATTGCCATGGTTGGGTTGGGTAAATTAGGAACAGCTCTCTTGGGATTTGATGGTTTTTCTAAATTTAATATTAAAATAGTTTATGTATTTGACAGCAGTACAGATAAAACCGAAAATGTAAAAAAAGGAATAAAAATCGAGCATATTTCAAATATGAAAGAAGTTATAAAAAAAAATAGTATTAAAATAGCAATAATTTCAACGCCTCCGGATGTGGCTCAACATACGGCAAATGAATTGGTAGCGGCAGGTATAACAGGAGTTTTAAATTTTGCTCCTATTCTGTTGAAAGTCCCGGATCATGTATCAGTATCAAATGTAGATATGGCTTGTGAACTTGAAAGTTTAATATTTTTTGCGACAAAAAAAAATTAGACAAATAAAATTAGTTTGCAATTTGTGTTAAAAAAGAAATTATAAAATAATAGGATTTTAAAAATGGAATTAAGAAAAATTCCAGAAACTACAATTAGTGTTTCTGCTATTACTTTAGGAACTTGGGCTTTTGGTGGAGGTAAATGGTGGGGTACTCAGCTCGATGAGGATTCTTGTGCTGTTTTAATAGAATCTGTTAACCGGGGGATAATAAGTATAGATACTGCACCGATTTATGGAAAGGGGCGGTCAGAGAAGATAATAGGTGATTTTATAAGAAAAAAAAGATTGAGAGATAAGATTGTATTAGCTACTAAATTGGGTCTTAGTTGGAAAGGTTCAAGAGTTCGTCATAATCTCAGAAAAAAGAGAATGCTCCAAGAGTTAGATGAGTCAAGGCAACGGCTTCAGACTGATTTTTTTGATATATATCAAGTCCATTGGCCGGATCCCGAGACTTCAGTTTCAGAGACAGCGGATGTTATGAGTAATTTTTATAAAAAGGGGTTAATTAAAGCGGTAGGTGTTAGTAATTATTCAGTAGATCAAATTAAAGAGTTCATGAAACATTCGCCTTTGCATGTACTTCAGCCTCCTTATAATATGTTTAGAAGAGAAATAGAAAAAGAGATAATTCCGTTTTGTCTTAAAAATAATATAGCTATAATAGGATATAGCCCTCTTAATTCTGGAATTTTGACAGGAAAATTTTTTTTCCAAAATGTTGAAGTTCCTGATGACTTATGCAGAAAAGATCATCAGGATGTAAAGGAGCCTTTTTTTTCGATAAATAAACAGTGTTTAAAACAATTAAAAAATATAGCCGATAAATATAATAAAACTTTAACTCAATTAGTTATTAATTGGACACGATCAAGGAAAGGGATAACCTCTATTATTGTGGGGGCAAGAAAAACTTGTCAAATAGAAGAAAATGTCGATGGTCTAGGATGGGAAATAGACGGACAAGATGATCAAGAAATTGAGAGCCTATTGAAGAAACGGGAAGATAAAATAAATTGCTTGAAAAAATAAATACTAGAAGGAGAATGGTAATAAGTTGAAATTTGATTTTTTTACTATTTTGGAGAAATTAATGAATATTTTAATCACCGGAGGCACAGGATTTATAGGGAGGCATTTAGTAGAAGAACTTTCGAAGTCTAAAGATAATAAGATTTATTGTATTGTTAGGAATTTGGATAGAGCAAAAATTCTTAAGCCTTATAATGTAGAATTGATATATGCGGATATAACCCGGTGGGATACAATGGAAAAAATAATTAATTATAATATAGATGTTATATTTCATTGTGCAGGGTGTGTTCAGAATAAAAATTATTCTCTTTTGGAAAAAAATAATGTTTTAGGTACAAAAAATATATGTGAGTTGGCTTTGAGTATGGAGGTTAACAAACTTGTTTATTTGAGTTCTGTAGCTGTAATTAGCGGGAATGACGAAATTCCATTATGTGAAGATTTACCACATAAAGCTACAAATATTTATGGAAAATCTAAGATAAAAGCTGAACAAGAAGTTTTAGGGTATAGAGAAAAAGGATTAAAAACTGTTATTATTAGACCTTGCATGGTTTATGGAGAAGGCGAACCTCATTTAACTAAAACCTTACTTTTATTGTTAAAATTTCGGATGCTGCCTTTAATAAATGAAGGACATAATAAATTTCATTTGGTATATGTAAAAAACGTAGTAGATTTAATAATTTATTCATTATCTAAAGAAGAATTTCTTAAAGGAACATTCTTTATTGCGGATAAAGAGGTTTTGACTACAAAGGAGGTCTTTTCAATATTTAGTGAAGCTATAAATACAAAGCCGCCAAAAAATATTCCGAAATTTTTAAACCCTTTTGTTTTAAATTTTCCATATGTGGGTTGCAAGATAAAATCTTTTTATAAAGATAGAGTTTATAGTATCGAACGGATAAAAACATTAGGATTTAATCATCAATATAATGCTCAATCTAACCTTAAAAAAAGCGCGCGGTATTTTTTTGATAAAATGTAATATTAAAATGATATCGTTTTAAATTCAGTATTCAAAATGTGTGTGTTTCAAACGAAAAAGTGGTGATGTAAAAGTGTAATGGTGTTCCTGCGAGTTATAGGACATAAATCTAGCAATTGATATTTAAAATTAAAAAAGATTATGAAAGCAATAGCCTTTGATTTGGGTAAAGTGATTTTTGATTTTGATTATAATATCGCTTTGGATAAGATTAAAGATAAGGTCAAAGTCTCCAAAGATAAAATAATTGAAGAAATATTTGTTAATAATTTTGGGTTAGAATTTGAAAAGGGGCTACAATCTAGTAATGAATTTTATTTAGAGTTTAAAAATAAGTTTAGGGCTTCTTTAAATTATAATGAGTTCGCTGGAGCTTGGAGTAATATATTCAGTCCTAAAATAGAGATAATTGAAGTAATAAAAAAATTGAATATGAGATATCCTTTATATCTTATATCGAATACTAATGAATTACATTTTGGATATCTATATTCTGAATATAGAAAAGTATTTTTTATGTTTGACGAACTTATACTTTCTTTTAAGGTAAAATCGGTTAAACCTGATATTAAAATTTATAGTATTTTAAAAGAAATGTCAGGTATTGAGTTTAAAGATATTATCTACATAGATGATCGCCAAGATTTAATTTTCGCGGCAAAAGATATTGGTTTGGTTAGCATACAATTTAAAGATTATGGCCAATTGATAGAAGATTTTAAAAAAAATAAGATTTTTGTCTAGATTTTAAAGAATAAATACTTGAAAAATTTAAAAAGATTGATATCATTATAATTAGCAAGAAGAAAAGTAAAATGAAAAAGTTAATTATATTATTTATAAGTGTTTTTTTCTTAGGAGGTTGCTTAGTTACGTCACTTCTTGTGGGTGCTGGGTTAGTAACAGGTTATACTTTAGGAAATGATTCAGCTACAGGTAATGTAAAAAGTGAATATAGCGAGTTATGGAGCCGTTCTTTGGAGATAATAAAAACAATGAGAGGCGATGTAATTGGTGTTAATGAATCAAAAGGTATAATAAAGGCTAAGGTTACAGGTAATGATGTTGTTATTAAAATAGATAGTTTAGATACCGATATCCAAAGATTAAGAGTTTCCGCTAGAAAATATTTCATGCCTAAACAAAATATTGCTCAAAATATTTTTGTTAAAATAGTTAGAAATCCCTAGTGATAAAAAAAATATTATTTTTAATTGTTTTTTTCCTTTCCTGCAGTCCAGCTAGTAACTATTCCAATATTAAAGTTTTAGATGTTATTGATGGAGACACTATTAAACTTTCAAATGGTGAATTGGTGAGATATATCGGTATTGATACACCGGAAATAAGGATTAAACAAGGAGGCGAGTTTGTCTATTCTCCCCAGCCTTTTTCTTTAGAAGCTAAAGATTTTAATGTTAAATTAGTTCAGGGTAAATATGTCAGGGTAGAATTTGATGTAGAGAAAAAAGATATTTACGGAAGACTTTTAGGATATTGTTTTGTAGACGGCGTTTTAGTTAATTCTGAACTGATAAAGAATGGATACGCTGTTTTATTAACTATGTCGCCTAATGTTAAGTATGCGGAAGAATTTGTAAAATTGCAGAAAGAGGCGAGGATAAGGAAAAGGGGGTTATGGGCTGATTATGAAGTTATTTCACATTTAAAGTCGTCTGAGTCTATTAATCAAATAAAGAGAGTCAGAGGTAAGGTTTTGAATACTTATAGATCTAAAAAGTGTATTTTTTTGAATTTTGGTAAAAATTGGAAGACAGACTTCACCGTCGTCATTTTTAATAATGTTATTGATTCGTTTTATGAAAAAGATATAGATCCACTTAACTATTATACAGGTAAAATAGTTGAGATTAGTGGTAGGATAAAAGAATATAATGGACCGGAGATTATTGTTAACAGCCCTTATGAAATAGAAGTTATAGATGGAGATGAGTAAAATAGGATAGTCTTTTGAAGGATAAATGATCGCGCAGTAAAAAAAACATTAATTTCTAAAATTTAGCTTATGTTTTTTTTTTTTTAGGGTATAATAACATTTCAATGTTCAAGCGTCATTTTTAATAACAAAAAATTGTATTAATTATAGATAAAAAATGAGTCAAGATAAATTAACAAAAATAGTTTCCTTATGTAAAAGAAGGGGGTTCGTCTTCGGTGGGTCAGAGATTTATGGAGGTCTTTCCAGTGTATGGGATTATGGTCCCCTTGGTGCCCGATTGAAAAAAAGAATAAAAGATGTATGGTGGCAGACTTATGTGGAAGATAGGGAAGATATCGTGGGATTAGACAGTAGTATTATTATGCAAGAAGGAGTTTTTAGAGCTTCCGGCCATTTACAAGGGTTTGCTGATTGGCTGGTAGATTGTCCTAAATGTAAAAAAAGATTTAGAGTAGATAAATTAGAAAAAAAGGATATAGACTTATATAGCTGTCTTGATTGTAAAAGCGATATTGATATTGAAAAATATAAACCTCGAAAATTCAATCTTATGCTTAAAACTAATATGAGTGCTACCGAAGAGGACCCTTATTATGCTTATTTAAGACCGGAAACGGCACAAGGAATATTTGTTAATTTTTCTAATGTGATGAATGTAACCCATAAACCTCTGCCTTTAGGGATAGCCCAGATAGGTAAGGCCTTTAGAAATGAAGTAACTACAGGTAGTTTTATTTTTAGAATGAAAGAGTTTGAGCAAATGGAAATAGAGTATTTTGTGAATCCTAAAGAAGCTGAAAAAGCTTATGAATATTGGGTTCAAGAAAGGCTGAATTTTTATATAGAAAAAATTGGATTAAAAAAAGAAAATCTGCGGTTAAGAGAACATGATAAAGATGAATTAGCCCATTATGCCAAAGGATGTACAGATGTTGAGTTTAATTTTCCTTTTGGATGGAGTGAATTAGAAGGTATCGCTAATAGAGGAGACTATGATTTAAGTGAACATGCCCGGGTAAGTAAAAAAGATTTGTCGTTTTTTGATAACATTAAAAAAGAGAAGTATATTCCTTATGTTATTGAACCTTCGGCCGGTGTTGATAGAACTTTTTTTGCAATTATTTCTGATGCTTATCATGAAGAAGAAGTTAAGGGGAAAATTAGGACAGTTTTAAGATTAAAACCTAATTTTGCGCCTTATTGTGTAGCTATTTTGCCTCTTCTTAAAAATAGACCTGAAATAGTTGAACTTGCAAAAAAGGTTTTTTATGATATGAAAAGTCAATGGCCGGCAGTTTATAATGATACCGGAGCTATTGGTAAACTATATAGACGGCAGGATGAAATAGGTACACCTTTTTGTGTGACTATTGATGTGGATAGTTTAACTGATCATAAAGTTACGGTAAGAAATAGAGATAGTATGGCTCAAGAACGAGTCGATATTTCTAAACTTAAGGATTATATCGCAGAAAAAATAAAATCCTATTAAGGTGATAGGTTTATTTAGTGTAATTAATAAAATATAAACGTTTTAATTTTAATTAAAGGAGGATTAGTAAAAATGGCAAAGAAATACGTATATTATTTTAGTAAAGAAAAATCTGATGGTGATACTACGATGAAATATCTTTTAGGCGGTAAAGGTTCTAATTTAGCAGAAATGTGTAATATTGGCTTACCTGTACCTCCGGGATTTACAATAACTACAGAGGTTTGTAAATATTATAATGAGAATGATAAAAAATATCCTAAAGAGTTAGTAGGTCAAGTTGAGACGGATATAAAAAAATTAGAGAAACTTTTAGGTAAGAAGTTTGGCGATAAAAAAAATCCTTTATTGCTATCGGTGCGAAGCGGGGCAGCAGTTTCTATGCCGGGAATGATGGATACAGTATTAAATTTAGGTTTAAATGATGAAGCAGTTGAAGGGTTAGCAGCTCTTACAGGTAATCCAAGATTTGCTTGGGATTCCTATAGAAGATTCATTCAAATGTTTTCCGATGTGGCTATGGGAGTTCCGCATCATTCTTTTGAACATTCATTAGAAGAGGTAAAAAGAGGAATTGCTCAAAGAAAAGGTATAAAAGATGTTGAATCTTTGTTCCAAGAAGCTTTAAATAAATTGATTCCCGATACAGCCTTGGAAGGAGATGATTTGAAAGAATTGGTTGCGAAATATAAGGAGATTTATAAGAAACATAAAAAATCTGAGTTTCCTCAAAACCCTAAAGAGCAGCTTTGGTATGCGGTTAATGCTGTTTTTGGTTCTTGGAGTAATAATAGGGCTGTTGCTTATCGTGAAATAAATAATATAACCGGATTAGTAGGAACCGCAGTTAATGTGCAAGCTATGGTTTTTGGTAATATGGGTGATGATTCCGGAACTGGAGTTGGTTTTACCAGGGATCCTTCCATAGGTGACAATAAGTTGTATGGTGAGTTTTTAATGAATGCTCAAGGTGAAGATGTCGTTGCCGGTATTAGGACCCCGTTACCTATCAGTGAATTAAAAAAAGAGAATAAAGAAGTCTATAATCAATTACAGGATATTAGGCTTAAACTTGAGAAACATTATACAGATATGCAAGATTTCGAGTTTACAATTGAAAATAAAAAATTATTTATGCTTCAAACTCGGGCAGGAAAGAGGACTGCGCATTCTGAAATAAAAATTGCGGTTGATATGGTAAATGAAAAACTTATTAGTAAAGAAACAGCAATTATGAGAGTTAAGCCTGAACAGATCGATCAGTTGTTACATCCGATGTTTGATTTAGATGAAGAGAAGAAGACAAAAGTTTTTTCAAAATCAGGTCTTCCGGCTTCTCCGGGTGCGGCTTTAGGGCAAGCAGTCTTCACTGCAGAAGATGCGGAAGCTTGGAAAAAAGATGGTAAAGATGTAATATTATGCCGGTTGGAAACTTCTCCTGAAGATATCAGAGGAATGTATGCGGCTAAAGGTATATTAACTGCAAGAGGTGGTATGACTTCTCATGCGGCAGTAGTTGCCAGAGGTATGGGTAAATGTTGTGTAGCCGGAGCTGGTGATATCCATATAGATGGAAAAACAAAAGTAATGAAAGTAGGTGCGGTTGTTGTTAAAGAGGGAGATTGGATTTCTCTTAATGGAAGTAAAGGTATAGTTTATATAGGTAAAATAAAACTAATTCCGCCTAAGATGAGCGGTCCTTTTGGTATATTGATGAAATGGGTTAATGAATATAAAAGATTAGGCGTTAGAGCAAACGCGGATACTCCTAATGATACAAAAGTAGCGTTAAGTTTTGGGGCAGAAGGGATTGGCCTTACTAGAACAGAGCATATGTTTTTTGAAGGTGACAGAATAGTCGCTTTTAGAAGAATGATTTCTGTAGCTCCGGAAGTAAAAAGGTTGCGTGATTTAATTGATGATGAGACTGATTCAGAAATAATAGAGCAAGCAAAAAAAGATTTAAAACAGCCTTTGGAAAAGTATCTTCAAGCATTGAAAGATCTTCTTCCTCTTCAGAGAAAAGATTTTGAAGGTATTTTTAAAGAATTAAAAGGATTACCTTGCACAATAAGATTTTTAGATCCGCCTTTACACGAGTTTTTGCCGCATGATGAAAAAGGACAAAAAGCTTTATCTGCCGCGTTAGGAACTGATTTTAATAAAGTTAAAGATATTGTGGCAGGGATGTTAGAATCAAATCCTATGCTTGGACATCGCGGATGTAGATTAGGTATAACTTATCCTGAAATAACAGAAATGCAGACTAGAGCTATCGTAGAAGCAGCTTTGAATGTTGGTAAAAAAGGTATTAAAGTAAAACCTGAAATAATGATTCCCCTAGTAGGTAATGTTAAAGAGTTTACCTTACAGAAAGAAATTGTCTTAAAGACAATAGAAGAAGTAAAAAAACAAAAAAAAATAAAAAAATTGCCTTTTGATATTATTATTGGTACTATGATAGAGGTTCCTAGGGCAGCTATGACTGCTGATGAAATCGCTAAAGAAGCTGAATTTTTTTCATTTGGAACAAATGATTTGACTCAAATGGGTTGTGGTTTTTCTAGAGATGATGCTGGAAAATTTTTAGGTGATTATGTGAAATTAGGGATATATGAAGAAGACCCGTTCCAGTCTTTAGATATTAAGGGTGTAGGAAGATTAGTTCAAACAGCCGTAGATTTAGGCAAATCAACAAGAAAAGATATTAAATTAGGTATTTGCGGAGAACATGGAGGAGATCCTAAGTCTGTAGAATTTTGTCATAAAATAGGCCTTAATTATGTAAGCTGTTCTCCTTTTAGGATCCCTATAGCGAGATTAGCAGCAGCACAAATAGTTATAAAAGAAAAGGTAATTAATTTAAAACAAAGGAAAAAATAAATTTATGGAAGCAATTAAAGCTTACCTTGAAAGGATAAAAAATTTACCTTTACTTACAAAAGAAGAAGAGATAACTTTTATAAAAAAAGCTAAAAGAGGTAGTTTAACTGCTCGACGTAAAATTATTAATTGTAACCTTAAATTAGTAGTTAATATAGCTAAACATTACTCACGATATAATCTTACATTGATGGATTTAATTGCTGAGGGAAATATTGGTCTTATGCGGGCAATCGATAAGTTTGATACGCGCAGAGGATTTAGATTTTCTACTTATGCTGCTTGGTGGATAAGACAGGCAATTACAAGGGCTCTTATAGATCAGGGGAAAACTATCCGTATTCCTGTATATATGAGCGAATTTATGACTAAGCATAAAAAGGCAAAAGAAAAATTACGTCAAAAGTTTAATCGAGAGCCGACAAGAGGTGAAGTTGCAAAAAAACTAAAGGTTCCAGTAGATAAAGTAAGTGAAGTAGAAATGTGGACACAGAGAAAGTCTTCATTGGATGCGCCAATAGGAGTTGGAGGTGAATCACAATTATCAGATTTTATTCAATCATCTGACTCTTCGGATACAACTACTTCAGTTAATGAGTTTTTTAATAAAGAAAGGATAGAACATCTTTTATCCTCAATAGATGAACGAAAGAAATTAGTATTAAATTTACGTTTTGGGATAATTGATGGTAAACCTTTAACTTTGGCTGAAGTCGCAAAGAGATTAAATGTATCCAGAGAAAGAGTGCGGCAAATCGAAAAAGAAGCTTTAAAAAGATTGCAAAAGTTTGCGAAAGAAGAAAGTCATAGAGAATTGTAAAATTTATTAAGGGAATAATTATAAATATTATTAGACTAAATTAGTGTTTGTTTTTTAAATTAAAATTTAGGAAATGAAATTAGAACAATATATTAGAAATATTCCGGATTTCCCAAAAGAAGGTATCCTTTTTAGAGATATAACAACACTGCTTAATGATAAAAAAGCTTTTAAGCAATCAATAGATGAATTAGCAAAATTAGTTAAAGATAAACATATTGAATATATTGTTGCGGCTGAAGCCCGAGGATTTATCTTTGGAGGAGCACTCGCATATAAATTAGGCTGTAGTTTTGTTCCGGTAAGAAAACCGGGGAAACTTCCCTTCAAAACATATAAGCATACATATGCCCTTGAATATGGAGAAGATACCTTAGAAATTCATCAAGACGCGTTTCCTCTTAATTCAAAAGTGTTGATTTTAGATGACTTATTAGCTATAGGAGGAACAGCCTTCGCTATGGTTAAATTGGTTGAAAAGTTAAATGCTGATATTGTAGCAATCGCGTTTCTTATAGAATTAACCTTTCTTAAAGGCAGAAAAAAAATAAATAAATACCCGATAATTTCTTTAATTAAATATTAGAAAAATTTTTTCTGTTCGAATAATTTAAAATATTATCATTAAGCGCCCGTAGCTCAGCAGGATAGAGCGCGGCCCTCCTAAGGCTGAAGTGGCTGTTCGAGTCAGCCCGGGCGCAGTTTTCTATCCCTCGAAAAAGTGTAAATCCTAGAAAAAATGGGGCGTTGGTTGTTCGAAAGTAGTTCTCGGATGCACTAATATTGTAAGGGTGTCAGCACAAATAAATATTCAATTGAATATTTGTTTGACATATCAGAAATGTTTTGAGATATTACTAAGGTAATGAAATGTATGCACACTCGTAAGATAGAGTATATATATCAAATGTTAGATGAAAAATAAAAAGTAAAAAAAGGAGGTTAATTATGCCAGATTTCGGAAATCCATTTTCTGGACTTGTTAAAGATCGAAAACTTACTAAAGAAGAATTAATTCGGGCAATTAGATTCATGGTAGCCGCAGAATATGAAGCAATCCAGTTATATATGCAATTGGCAGAATCAACAGATAATGAATTAGCAATTGAAGTATTGAAAGACATTGCAGATGAGGAAAAAGTTCATGCGGGTGAATTTCTCCGTTTATTAAAAGAATTAGCACCAGACGAAGAAAAATTCTATTTGGAAGGAGCAAAGGAAGTAGAAGAAGAGATAGAGAAATTTAAAGAATAAATAACCATCTAACAAT
>JAGLSE010000001.1 GCA_023135905.1 Candidatus Omnitrophota bacterium | reverse complement strand
CAAGAAAACCAAGGAAATAACTTAAGATATAAATTAAATGAAGACACCATTTTAATATTAAAAAAATTAGAGGTAAGCAAAAAGAAAAGAAATCAAATATTAAATCTATTATCAGATAAAGAGTTTACAAAAGAAGAAATAGAAAATTATCTATCTATTAATATTACTGATTTAAAACCCAGAACTAAAAATCGAATAATTACTGCCTGTGCGATAGCAGCATATAATTCTCAAGAATATTATCCAATAATAAAAACTTTAGTGTGCGATGATGCGCCTGAATTTAAATTGATAACTGAGAACCTATCCTTATGTTGGGTACATGAAGGAAGACATTATAAAAAATTATCGCCAATTATTGCTTATAATATTGATAGATTAAATGAGTTTATAAATAAATATTGGAAATATTACAAAAAACTATTATGCTATAAAGCAAGACCGTCGCCAGAATTGGCAAAAAAATTATCGGAGGAGTTCGATATTTTATTCACGACCAGTACCGGTTATGAATGCCTTGATGAAAGAATATCAAAAACTTTACAAAAAAAAGAACGATTACTTTTGGTGTTAAAATATCCTCATCTTCCTCTACATAATAATGCATCTGAGCTAGGAGCTAGAATCATAGCAAGAAAAAGAGATGTAAGCCTTCATACAATAACAGATGAAGGAACAAAAGCGAATGATACTTTTTTGACGATTGCTGAAACCTGTAGAAAATTAGGAATTAATTGTTTTGATTATATTTATGATAGAATTACGAAAACTTTTAGCATAAAATCATTAGCTGACTTAATTAAAGAGAAGGGCAACGTTATAAATTGTTCTTTAATTCAAGTTTGACTATTTTCCCCAGATTATTAAAAGGATACCAAAATCTTGCGTCTCTACGGAGGATTGGGAGGAGAAGAAGCTGGGGGAAATATCAAGCATCGAATATGGATTAACTGATACTGCTAAAAATAAAGGAGATTTTAGATTTATAAGAATTACTGATATAGATAATTATGGAAATCTAGAAAAAGAAAACAAGATGTATGTTGATTATTCAATAGATTCAGAAAAATATTTATTGCATGAAGACAATTTGCTAATGGCAAGAACAGGAGCAACTTATGCAAAAGTTTTATTATATAAGGATTTAGAAAAATCGGTCTTTGCTTCGTATTTAATAAGGATTAATTTCAGAGAAAAAATTATCAATAAATTATATTGGTATTTCTCTAAATCAACTTTGTATTGGAATCAAGCGAACAAATTATCATCAGGTTCTGCGCAACCTCAATTTAATGGGAACGCTTTAAAACAATTAAAATTTAATTATCCAAATTCAATAGATGAACAAAAAAGCATTGTCGCCAAACTCGATGAACTTTCTGCAGAAACAAAACAACTTGAAAAGATTTACAGGCAGAAGATAGCTGATTTTGAGGAATTGAAGAAATCAATTTTAAATAAAGCATTTGAGGGGGAGTTGTAATGATATCAATACAAGATTTATCATCTGATGTTATTAATTTTATTACTGATTCAAAAAGTGATTTTCCTGCAATAATAATAGGTTGTTTTGGAGTTGCTATAGGAGTTGTGGCATTAATAATATCTTCAATTTCAATTTACAAAACATCAAAGTACAGTTCTGCATCTTTATTTGTTGACCTTTTAAAAGAATACAGGTCAAAAGAAATGAAAAAAGATCTTGATTTATTATATAAAAATTATTTGAAATATTCTAAAAAAAATAGCAAGAACGATATGTTAAAGAAATATAATGAAGATGAAAAATGGCAACAAGCAAGGCGTAATGTTTCTCATTTTTTTCAAGAAATCGAAATTTTAAGAAATAAGGGATTTATCAAAGATGAATTGATTTTTGATTATTGGAGTTATAAAGTTATTAAAGAGAAATTGGAAATTATTAAACCGTTAGAAAAAGTTGAATTAGATAATAGAGGGATAGAAGTAAATGATAGTACTAAATTATTTATATTTGATAATCTATTAAAAAGCGCAAAGACGTATGAGT